>JAWOHK010000054.1:0-4323 GCA_046485205.1 Chloroflexota bacterium
CGTCGCGTCAGCACCTTGTGGCCCGATGGCTTCGGGAATCTGTTTTTGGGGGCGCTGGCCGGTTGTGGGCCGGGTCATCCCTTTTTACCGGCCAGCTATCACGGCGGTGGTTCATCGATGTTCGCCATTGCCGTCGAGTCGGCCGATGTGGCGCTCGAGGCCGTCAGGGGTGCAAACTCGCTGACTGAAGCGCGTGCCCGATTGGTGGCAGCCATTGAGGACGCCGCCGCGTCCATCATGCCGGTCGCGGAGCGACTGGCGGGCAAGTTTGGGATAGCGTGTAGCGGTCTGGATTTCTCGCTGGCCCCCTACCCAACGGCGGACAAGAGCCTCGGCGCGGCCCTTGAGGCGCTGGGCGTCTCTCGTCTGGGCGCGCCGGGCGGATTGTTCGCCGCCGCCTTCATCACCGAGTGTATTGATCGAGCGCGTTTTCCGCATACCGGCTTTTCCGGACTAATGCTGCCGGTCCTGGAGGATGCCACACTTGCCCGGCGCGCCGCCGCCGGGGATCTGTCGCTCAACGACCTGCTGCTCTATTCGGCGGTCTGCGGGGTGGGTCTGGACACCATCCCGCTGCCGGGCGATATTGACGAAATCACGCTGTCCGGCATCTTGCTCGACACGGCCGCCCTGTCCGCCCGCCTGCGCAAGCCACTGGTCGCCCGGCTCATGCCTTTGCCGGGTCTGCAAGCCGGAGATCCGACCACTTTTACTTTTGAATACTTCGCGCCGGGACAAGTAATGGGCGTGCCTGGTCCGGGCATTGAAGGGATGCTGCGGGGAGCAGATAAATTATCGCTTGCGGCCTACCGGAGGAATGTTAACGTGGATTGATAAGCAGATGCACGTAGCGTATACTGGTGAGGATCTGATACACGGCAAACCCGCGCCGGTCGACCGGGTCGCGTTTTTGCCCAACCGCAGCGTGGAGCGTGCATGAATCATAATGGAAAATAACGAAGGTAACCAAGCCCCCGCCTATGCGGTTATGCCGGTTATTATTGAGATGGCATCAGGCAATGAATTAACTGAACTGGTGACGCCACCGTTTACCGAATCACCGCAAACCCCTGACCTCGACGGCAAACAACCAGCCGATCCTGAATTTGACGCTTACCTGGCCGTTGTCAAGCTCCTCATTGGCGGCACAATCGAGGGCACGGCCGAATTAATCCGGCGGTTAGAGAGAATCGAGGCGGAATTGAGGGCTAACGGCTTCGATCCGGACAAGCCGGGCGATATAGAAAGCGCCGGGGATGTCGCCCGTTACATGCTGGTCGGTATGACCTTGTCGGTGAGTGACGGTGTGCGCCGGCAGGTGATAAAGCTGGCGGAGGCGTCAGATGTCTTTTGGCGCTTAACCGGCAGTGCCGTCGACCCGATTGTTGAAAATCGGTTCACCGGAATCTTTCTCCGGCCGTTTGACCGGGCTTTCAATCGCTTTGTTCAGCGCGGTCAGGTGCGAGTCAATGATTGGGTGGAATTGGGGAGAAGGAATGAGCCCGCGGCCCGGATCCAGGCCCGGCAATTAACCCTGGAAATCATTGATGATTTCATCAGCCATCTCTCGGAGAACGAAGAATTAGCCCAGCTAGTCCAGGAACAGAGTGTTGGTCTGGCCACCGAGGCGGTAGATGAATTCCGCACCAGAACCGTTTCGGCCGACGCGGTGGCCGAGGACATCGTCCGCCGCATCCTGCGCCGTCCTCCCCGCCAGATGCTTCCACAACCACCGGAAGCTGTTCTGGAGGCTGCCGCCTACAGGAAAGACCTGGCTTAACCAGGATAAAATTATTACAAGCTGTCGTTCAATTATTTGCCGGAAATCCCGTGACCGTACCTAACGCGATCCCACCATCCTTACGTGGTCAGTACGCCGGATTTGTCAGCCGGGCGATTGCGCTGATCATCGATCTAATTCTAGTCGTGACGACTCAATTCATCATTATTGCCGTAGCGCGCCTGGTGCTGAATTTTTTCGGCTTCGACGAACTGGGTCAAAGAATTTTTGAGCCTAGCACCAGCGAGGATAGTTCCACCCTGGTGTCGATACTTCGCTGGTTATTTGCCTTCATTGGCAGCGCCCTGCTACTTATCGTCTATCTGGTATTCTTTTGGACGCTTATCAATCAATCCCTCGGCCAGATTCTCATGGGCGTGCGCGTATTGCGCACCGACGGCCGGCCGATGACATTAATCCCGTCCATCCGACGGATAATCGGTTACTATCTTGCCATCATCCCCCTTGGACTGGGATTTCTATGGGTGTTGATCGATGATCGGCGGCAGGGCTGGCACGACAAGCTGGCCGACACAGTGGTGATCTATGGCTGGGATGCTCGAGTCGGCCGAAGAATGGAAAAGTGGTTGGCCGGTCGGCAATCGACGGACGGCCAGGTGGTGGACGATGAAACACTTGCGGCGCCTGATTTAACCGGAGCAAGATTGGAAGACACGCCACCGCCCAGTGCCACCCGGCAGACTGCTCCCCTTGAATATGCCATCCCGCCCACACCACTAAATGTGGCCACACAACAAGGTGAAGGAGATTAAACATGGCTGGAACCGTCACCCGGCTGTCGAGTGTTGATGCTGCCTGGCTCAAGATGGAAGACCCGACCAATCTGATGATGGTTACGGGCGTCCTGACCTTTACCGGGCCGCTTGATTTTAGATTATTTAAATCGTTGATCGCCGGACGGTTGCTCCAGTTCGAACGATTTTCCCAGCGGGTCGTGCGGCCGTCTCTGCCCTTCGTACCGCCCTATTGGGAGTTCGACCCCCACTTCAATCTTAACGCCCACCTCCACCACGTAGCGCTGCCCCATCCGGGCGACAAGGCCGCCCTGCAAGAAATGGTTAGCGATCAGATAAGCACGGCGCTGGATTTCAGCAAGCCGCTCTGGCAGATGCATGTCGTCGAAGGGTATGGCGACGGCGGGGCGCTCATCGTCCGCCTCCACCACAGCATGGCCGACGGAATGGCCGTGGTCGGGGTCTTGCTGGCCCTGACCGAACTTGCTCCCGAGTCCACCGACTGGCCGGCGAATGGCGATCTCCCGGAAAACATTTCTTCCACCGGTTGGGAGGGATCGCTGCAAGCCCTGCGACAGCAAGCGGACACTTTTTTTGACACCAGCATCGATCTGGGCCGCCGGACGCTCATCGAAGGGTTGGAATCCTATCTCAACCCCGACCGGCCCCGCCAACTGGCCGAACTCGGCTCGGATTATGCCTATGCCGCCAGCAAGCTGATGCTGCGAGCCCCTGACCCGCCGACCGCCTTCAAAGGGCCCCTGGGGATCAGCAAGCGCGTCGCCTGGTCGCGCCCCTTGCCGCTGAGCGAGGTCAAAGCCATGCGGCGCGCCACCGGCGCGACCATCAATGATCTGATGGTGGCGGCCGTAACCGGTAGCTTGCGTCGTTACCTGGAAAAGCGTGGCGAGGAGGTCGTCGATGTCCGGGCGGCCGTGCCGGTCAATCTACGCTCGCCGGCCGAGATGGGCGAGATGGGTAACAAATTCGGCTTCGTTTTTCTGGATTTGCCGGTCACCGTGTCGAGTATCAAAGAGAGGCTGGCGACCATCCGCCACCGAATGGAGAATTTGAAGGAGAGCCAGGAAGCCCCGGTATCGCTGGATATCCTGTCTGGAATGGGGTTATCGCCGCAAATGATCCAGGATATCGTAGTGCGCATCATCGGCGCGAAGGCGACGGCCGTACTGACTAACATTCCCGGCCCGCCAATCCCTCTTTTCCTGGCCGATCAAGCGATTGAATCGTTGATGTTTTGGGTGCCCCAAAGCGGCCGATTGGGTTTGGGGATCAGCTTAACCAGTTACGCCGGGAACATTAGTCTGGGTGTGGCCACCGATAGCGGCCTTGTGCCCGATCCGGATGAGATCGTCCAGGGATTTTATAGCGAATACGATGAGTTGCTGGCCTTGATTTAGGGGTGGGAAGACGTGATGAATGACGATAACTTACACCCTTCCGCGCTGTTTGACCTGACCGACGCTCGCACGGCCGCTTTTTTTGAGGGGTGCGATTATGTGTGGGAAGCGCTCCCCCAGATCAGGCATCACGTGGCGCGGCTGACGGCGGGTGGGACCCAGGTGGCGGGTAAGGTCATGCCCGGCGCTTGGCTGGGCGGCGGCCCGATTGTGATCGAAGCCGGCGCTATCATCGAGCCTGGCGCTTATATTGTCGGTCCGGCCTACATTGGCGCGGGTGCGGTCGTGCGCCACGGCGCGTATGTGCGCGAGCATGTGATTCTCCTGCCGGGAGCTGTCCTGGGTCATGCCAGCGAAGCCAAAAACAGTC
>JAWOHK010000083.1:0-8933 GCA_046485205.1 Chloroflexota bacterium
GCTTCTCGTTTGGCGTCGGTCCATTCGCCGTCGGCCAGCTTGTAAGGGGCGTACTGGACAAAGCAAGACATGACGTGTTTGCCGGGGGGAGCCATATCCGGGTCGATCATCGACGGCAAAATGACGTCGACGTAGGGCTTTTGCGAGAAGTTGCCGTATTTAGCGTCGTCATAGGCTCGCTCGATGTAATCGAGGTTGGGCGAAACGGAGATCGCCCCGGCCAGATGACGGCCTAAACCTGGCCGGCAGGCCAATTCCGGCGCGCGGTCGAGGGCCAGGTTGACCTTGCCTGATGAGCCTAAGGTTTGAAAGCGGCGCACGGCGTTGACCAGATCATCCGGTAGCTCCCGGGGATCGACCAGATTCAGGAAGGTTTGTTTCGGATCGAGACTGGACATCACCAGCCGGGCGCGAATTTCATCGCCGTTTTCCAAAACGACGCCGTACGCCCGGCCGTCTTTGGTGAGAATCTGGCTGACCCCGGCATTGCAGCGAACCTCGGCTCCTTGGGCCTGAGCGGCGCGGGACAGCACCTCTGCCAAGCCACCGGTGCCGCCCTTATGGAAGCCCCAGGCACGATAAGCTCCATCGATCTCGCCCATGTAGTGGTGTAACAGGACGTAAGCCGTTCCCGGGGAGCGTGGCCCCAGGAAGGTGCCGATGATGCCGCTGGCGGATAAGGTGGCCTTTAAGGGTTCCGATTCGAACCACTGCTCCACGAAATCGGCCGCGCTCATGGTCATCAATTTTGCCAGCACATAAAGTTGGTCCTGGCTCAATCCCAGGAAATGACGCGCCATGTCGAGCAGCCCCATCAAATCTTTGGGATTCAGGGCGGTCGGATCAGGGGGAATAATTCCCAATATGTATTTAACGGCTTTGGCCATGAAATACATATAGCGGGCATACTCATCGTATGCGTCGGCGTCGCGTTGCGAGAAGCGGGCGATGTTGCGAAGTGTCGCATAGTGATCGCTGTCGCGGTAGAGATAATCGCCATCCAGTGTCGGGGTTAGGGTGCTCTCCAGCGGTAAGATCGTCAGTCCATGGGCCGGTAGATCGAGTTCGCGTACGATTTCCGGCCGGAAGAGGCTGACGACATACGAGAAAACGGTGTACTTGAAGCCGGGAAAGACCTCCTCAGTGACTGAAGCGCCGCCGACCAGATAACGCTTTTCCAGCACCAGGGTCTTTTTCCCAGCCCGGCCCAGGTAGGCTGCGGCCACCAATCCATTGTGGCCACCGCCAATGACAATTGCGTCGTATTTTGTATTCATATCCTAACGATTGCTCCTGTATCTCAACCTTTCTTCCGCGCCGGGTCAAAGAATGGCGTGGGGACGATGGTCGCCGGACAGAGCTTGCGCTTGAATTCAACTGTCACTTCAACATCGACCTGATCGCCCAACCGAGCGTGTGGGGTCAACAGGGTGCCGATTCCAATATACTGCTTCAGGATAGGCGCGAAGGTATGGCTGGTGATCTGGCCGATTTGCGTGCGCGCACCGCCGGCTTGTTCATAAACGGGAACGGCCGACCGGGAAGCTCGTCCGGCCACCCCTGGCGGCAAATCTTCTTCGGCATACAGACGCTCCAAGGCTTGCCAGTCGTATTGCAGGCCGACGAACGTCCAGGTGGATCCTTTCTCTTTCTCGTCGATCAAGGCGCGCCGGCCGATAAAATCACCCTTGTCAGGTTTGACCGCCCAGCCCAATCCGATCTCGTAGGGCGAGGACTTTTGGCTTTCGATGACCGCGTGATGGCTGGAGATATAATCGACGGCGATCATGATGAGGCCGGCTTCGACACGAGCGATATCCAGGGCAATGATCCCCGCTGGCAGGATACCGTGCCGGGAACCGCGGTCCAACAGGCAATCCCAGAGACGTTCCGCGTGCTCGGGCCGGACCCACAATTCGTAACCCAGATCGCCTGTGTAGCCCGTGCGGGTGACGGTGATGGGAAACCCGTCGGCCGTCCCCTGGGCCAGATAAAAATACTTTAACTTGTCGAAGTCGATCCCCTGAACGAATTCCTCCAGTATGGCCCGGCTGCGCGGTCCCTGTAATGCCAGGGCGGCCAGATCGTCGGTCACGTTCTTGACCTGGGCGTTCAGCCCATATCCCACATCCTGGAACCAGCGACCGTTGGGGTCGGCCGACGTGATGCGAAAATGGTTTGTGTCTAGCCGCGAGACCGTGCCGTCGTCGATGACTTTCCCGTGGGCATCGCACCAAGGCGTGTAATAGACCTGGCCGACCTTTTGGCGGGTGACATCGCGGGTGATTACACGGTCTACCAGGCGTGCAGCATCCGGGCCGGTTACTTCATACTTAAAGAGCGGGGAGACATCGATCAACCCGGCGCTATTGCGGATGGCGTAATACTCGCGGTCGTGGGTCGGTTCATAGAGGCTGGCTGATAGAAAGCCGGACCAGTTGCGCCACTCGAAGCTGTCACAGACGGCCGAGGTCCGCGAGTGAAAAGGTGTTGGTAGCGGCATAATTCCTCCGTTATGTAAACTTCATATGACAGGTCTCGAAAGACCTGTCAGGTGTCGGTTTCAGGTGTGGTCCAAACGATAACCCAGCCGGTGAGAAATGCGACTTGTCGCATCGTGCACCAGCCGGCCAATTTCCGGAATGCAGGCCTCCGTAAGGCGAACCCGCGTGCCGCCAAGACTGGCGGCGGCAATAACACGGCCCTCGGCATTGAATATTGGCGCGCCGATGGCCACAAAACCCAGTTCTAGCTCTTCTACGGCTGTGGCATAACCTTCCCTTCGTATATCATCCAGGCAGGCGCGCAACTGTTTTTTTCGGGTGATAGTCTTCTCGGTGAAGGGTGTTAGTGGCTGGTCTAGTAACTGTTTTAATTCATCTGATTCAAGGTAGGCCAGGATGGCTTTTCCGGTTGAAGTCGCGTAAACCGGCCAGCGGGTGCCGATGTGCTGGCTGCCGCTGGTGACGTAATCGCCCGGAACCTCCTCGATTATTACCGTATCGTGTCCGGAGAGAATTTCAAGGGTAGCCGACTCGCCGGTCTCCTTCGCCAATGCCTCTAGCTCAGGCAGGCTGACGGCCCGAATGGGGTTGGCCCGTTGCGCCCGGCTGCCGAGAGCGATAAGTCCCGACCCCAACCGGTAGGTTTCATTGGCCGAATCACGCACGACATACTCAACACTTTCCAGCGCAGTCAGTAGTCGGTAGGCCGTCGTGCGGTTGAGTCCTACGACTTCAGCCAGATCGCCGGCGGACCAGGCCGGTTGGGCGTCGGAGAAGGCTTCCAACATAGTTACCGCCCGCAGAATAGATTGCGTCCCGGCCATGGGTTCCTGACGAGTCGTGGTCATCGGGCAAACCGCCGTTGGCGCCGGCGGCCATCCTCATGGCTGGTTGTTGTCTGAGAACTGGCTTCCAGCACTGTGGGTAAAGGTGCAGCCTGGCTCATGCCTGAAGTAACCAGCCGTTGCATCTCGACCAAAATGTGCTGATCTGTCTCAAGCGGTTGGTAAACTGCCAGCCGCTGCTCGACCTCGTCGGTCGCCCGTTGCAGCAAGTCTTTGCCGCCGTCCCTAGCCCAATTCTCGCGATTCTCGCGATCGGTGACTGGAGAAGGCAAGTATAATTCCTGTGGCCAGTGGGTCATCGTATGCTCGGCTGTGATCAGGTGCTGCTCGGCCATGACTTCGTGTACTAGGTCGATAGTCGGCAAATCCTCGAGCGGTTTCATCTCACGCACAAAGTGCAGAGCCTGTCCGCAAAGATCGTCGTCGTAAACCAGCTTGGGCAGGCTGAACGTTAAGACGTAATCCAGCATGCCCGGCCCGGAAACAGAATTGATGCCCGCCAGAGCCGCCAGCAAGGCGCTCCCAAAGGTTTCGGCTCCGGCCTGAGCATCGAGAAATTTACTGTCGCTCAGGGCCATATAAGCCTGCGTCGGCAAACCTAGTGATTTGGCCACGGCCACATAGGCAATATCGAGGTGCAGCGCCTGGACGCCCAGCATGGGCGAGGTCGCCGCCTTCATATGAAATTCCGCCGGCGCGCCGCCAAATAGTACTGGTGTGCCCGGCTTGAGCACCTGAGCCATGGTCAGCCCGGCTAACACATCGACTGTGTGAAACACAGTTGCCCCGACCAGAGACACAGGGGCGATGAGTCCCATTAGGGTAACCGGCACGATTTCGACGGGAATGCCCGATTCAACACAATCGAGCAAATTCTGGCAGGAGTCCTCGCTGTAGCGAAACATGCCGGTGGCGGTGATGGTAAAGATCGACATCGGGCGGGCGACCAGATCAATCCGGTCGTGCCTGAATAGCTGCATCATCTCGGCCATGCGGCCGACACCATGCTCGGTGAAAGCGCCGGAAACAACCGGCTTTTTCGATTGGCTGAGGCACAGGTAAAGTCGCCAGGCATCCGACACCTCGGCTTCGATGTCGTCGTTGGTCGAAAAGGCCGTGGCCAGATAGGCGATATTTGCCAGCCCATCACCCAGACGCACATACTCGACAAAGTCGGCCGTATTGGCCAATCGGGTTTCACCGGTGCGATGATCCTGAATCTTAAGGCCGCTGGATGCGGGCACAAAGTGGACGTTGTCGCCGCCTAATTCGGCGTGGGGCAGGCCGTCACGATCATACAAGGTGAAAGATCGGGGCGTGGAGGCGATGGCTGTGTCCACAATATCGTGTGGAAACAGGATACGCTTTCCGGAAGGGTCGAGCGGAAGCCCGGCATCGAGGAGATGCTGCCGCAATTGCGGGCCGCGAATTTCCATGCCGATCTCCGCCAGAATTTGCCGGGCTTCATCCAAAATCCGGCCGATCAGGGCCTCATCGATCACTTGAATACGCGGTCGCATTGATCTCACCTTGTTCACAATGTGAACTAACTGTTCAATTCAGTGTAACATACCGAGATTGCTTGCGCAACCATTATTGAATTGTTCCCTGAGACTCAGGTCGCGGAATCTCGCAAGCTTCGAAAACCCTCGCCCAAGACTTCCTGTGCCTGTCCGATGATGACAAACGCTTCCGGGTCAACTTCATGAATGATACTCTTCAAGGTGACGATCTCCGCTCGGCTAACCACGCACAGGAGCACGTGACGCACCTGACCGGTATACATTCCTCGGCCGGTCCAGTCGGTGACGCCGCGCTCCAGATCGCGCAGGATTCGGTTGGCCACCACCTCCGGTTTTACGGTGATAATTGTGGCCACACGCATGATATTGGATCCATTCAGCGTAACCTCGGTAACCACTCCGCCGATATAGAGACCGATTACCGCGTAGAGTGCCCGTTCCCAACCAAAGGCCAGACCAGCCAGGAAAACGACAAGCCCGTCGGTATAAAGATAAGCCTGTGAAAGGGGCATGGCGAATCGTCTTTCCAGAATACGGGCCAGGATATCGGTGCCGCCGCTGGTGGCCTTGGCGCGAAAGACGAGTCCTGCACCTATACCGGCAGTGACGCCGCCGTAAAGAGCGTTAAGGGCCAGATCGTTGGTCAGCTTGACACCCGGCCACACAAGCTCCAGGCCGTCAAGCACGACCGCAAACACTAGGGACGAGACGACGGTGCGGGCCAGAAACCGGCGGCCGCCCAGAAGCCGCCAACCAAGGATAAACAGCGGAATGTTAATGATAAAAGTCAGGGTACCAATTGGCCAGCCGGTAAAGCTGTTAATGAGCTGGGCCGAACCGCTGAGACCGCCGGCCACCAACTGATTGGGGATAAAAAAGAGATGCAGGCTGACAGCCAAAATCACCGAGCCTAACAGGATCAGAAGATAATCCTTGACCAATTGGTACGCCTGAGCGGTGCGTGGTTTACTTCGCCAGTTCCGGATTCGAATTCTAGATGCCACCATACGAGACCTTCTGCTTGGCGTTCACATAGTGAACGATGAGTTCAATTTTCGTTGCCGATTATATCATCACCTGCTATTATGAAAGTAGTTCACTTTTAATAGCGACTACGTCGACTGATGCCCATGAATATCCGCGCCGAATTCCCTTATTTAGTTCGTGAAATTGAAAACTTATGGATTCCCATGCCCGATGGAACCCGCCTGGCGGCACGAGTCTGGTTGCCGGAAGATTCCGAGGCGAACCCCGTTCCAGCCTTGTTCGAATTCATCCCCTACCGCAAGAGTGATGGTACGACGATTCGCGATGCTCTGCGCGCGCCTTACTTTGCCGGTCACGGCTATGCCGTGCTCCGAGTTGATATGCGCGGCAGTGGCGACTCGGACGGGGTGCTTTATGACGAATATACGGTACAGGAGCATGACGATGCAGTGGCTTGCATTTCCTGGATCGCCCGCCAGCCTTGGTGCGACGGCAACGTTGGCATGATGGGCATTTCCTGGGGCGGCTTCAATAGCCTGCAGGTGGCGGCCCGCCAGCCGCCGGAACTCAAGGCCGTTCTGGTCATCGGTTTTACCGATGATCGTTACGCGGATGATGTCCACTATATGGGCGGCTGCGTGCTCACATCGCAGATGCTCTCCTGGGCGTCGGTCATGTACGCCTACAATGCGCTGCCGCCTGACCCGCGATGGGTCGGCGAACGGTGGCGGGACATGTGGTTCGAGCGTCTGGAGAAATCACCTCCCTTTATTGAAGCCTGGTTAGCCCATCAGACTCGAGACGCCTATTGGAAACACGGCTCGGCTGGAGAAGATTACAGCGCCATCCGTGTGCCGGTGTATGCCGTCGGTGGTTGGGCTGATAGCTACAATAATTCGGTACCGCGCCTTTTGGCCGGCCTGGGTGTCCCGCGCAAGGGGCTGATCGGCCCGTGGGCCCACACTTTTCCGGAAATGGGCGAACCGGGTCCCGCCATCGGCTTTCTTCAGGAAAGCCTGCGCTGGTGGGATCACTGGCTCAAGGGGATCGACTCCGGCATCATGGATGAGCCGATGTTTCGCCTATGGCTGCAGGACAGCGTGCCCCCGGCCACCTTTTACGCCGAACGGCCCGGCCGGTGGGTAGCTGAGCCTGACTGGCCTTCGCCCAACATTCTGAGGCAGACGCACTTCCTGAACAGCAGTGGCGCGGTGGGAACCCTGGATGAACTGCCTCAGCCGGAGGCACTTCTCACATTTCGCGGCCGCGAAGGCCACAATATGGACGTCGGCCAATGGGGTGCTTATGGTTATCGTGGTGATTGGCCGGGCGACCAGCGCGAAGCGGATGGGGCGTCTCTGTCCTTCACCAGCCAACCGCTGGCTAAACCGATCGACATCCTTGGTTATCCGGAGATGGAACTAACCCTCCATGTTGACCAGCCCCAGGCTTTGGTGGCCGTGCGATTGTGTGATGTGGCTCCGGATGGCGCTTCAACGTTGATTAGTTGGGGGCTGCTCAATCTCACCCACCGGGACAGTCACGAATTTCCGGAAGCACTTGAACCAGGAAAGCGCTATGACATAACCGTCCAGTTGAACGTCTGTGCTCACAATCTGCCCGCCGGACACCGCTGGCGAGTCAGCGTGACCCCGACCTATGTCCGCCACGCCTGGCCTTCGCCGGAGCCGGTCGGGTTGACCCTATATTGCGGCGGGAGATGCCGCTTGCATTTACCCGTTCGCGCTCCGTCTACGCTGGATGACACGTTACCTGATTTTCCGCCGGCCGAGGTGGCCTCGCCAATTGTTCGCGAACAGTTGCGTACCGGTTGGACGAAAAAGACCGTCACCCAAGATCTGGTTGACGGCTACTCCGAGTACCGGCTCGATTCGGACGACGGCCGCTTGCGTTATAGCGGCAGCGGCATGGAGGTGGATGATGTCGTGCACGAGAGTTATCGAATCAGGGATGGCGATCCGTTGTCGTTAAGCGTTCACATTACCCGTAAGTTGGAACTTCAACGCGGCGACTGGCGCGTACGCATTGAGACAGAAAACAGGATGACGGCCGACCGGACGCATTTTCATCTGAGCAACCAACTCGATGCCTATGAAGGGGATACGCGGGTCTTTACCACCGCGTCGACTAAAGCCATACCACGTCATCTGGTTTAAGGTCCTCTTACAATTGATTTTCTCTCAGGAGGGGGATATGACTCATTTTAGACTCCGCGATCTCGGGATCACGATCGGCGAGTTTCCTACCGGCCCGCATAATGCCATTACCGACGTACCCGGTACGCTGGTCGGGCACGCCACCATTATTCATGATGAACCGCGGGTCGCCCGGACCGGGGTGACGATTATTATGCCCCGCGGTGGCGATATTTGGCGCCATCCGGCGTTTGCCGCCTATCATTCATTTAATGGATGTGGAGAGATGACCGGGTTGCACTGGCTGGACCGGGCCGATATCTCCAGCACCTTGCGGGCGACGGGACAACCCAGTTCCGCCCCGCCGAAGGTGGAGATGTGAATGAACGGATCGGCGTGGAAGACCGCCTCGAGCGGTCGGCGCAGGAGTGTGGCGCTGATGGGGTAGAGACCGCCCGAAAGCCCCTTGCCGATGACGACCATGTCCGGCAGGACGTTGAAATGCTCGAAACCCCAGAAACGGCCGGTGCGGCCAAGACCGGTCTGGACCTCATCGAGGATCAGCAGGGCGCCGGCGCGGTCGCACAGGCGGCGGACCGCCTCGAAATAGTGATCCCCGGCCCGGACCATGCCCAGGGTGGCGGGCACCGTTTCCAGGATGACGGCCGCCGTGGATGCATCCATCGCCGCTTCCAGGGCCGCGGCATCGTCGAAGGCGACCTGGCTGAAACCGGCAGGCTGGGGGCCGAAGGGTTGGCGGTAGCGGGCATCCCCCGTCGCCAGGGCAAGGCCGGTATGGCCATGATAAGCACCCCGGGCGGAAATGACCGTGGGTCGCCCGGTATAAGCCCGGGCCACCTTGATGGCGAGATCCACGGCCTCGCCGCCGCCCGACCCGAAAACCGTATAGTCGAGATC
>JAWOHK010000124.1:0-7311 GCA_046485205.1 Chloroflexota bacterium
GCCTACCTGAGCAATGTACCTGACAATCTGACCTTGTGGAGCCCGGTTGGAGCGGTTGCCCCAGAGGCGCCCGAAGCAGCTACGGATGAGGAACCGCCGTTCAGCGAAGATGTCGTCAACGCGACGACGACGGCCAACCTGCGCATCCGTAACGCGCCGAGCACCGATGGCGAGGTTTTGACAATCCTGCCGTTTGGCACAGTGGTGGGCTTCACTGGCCTCACCGACACGACCGGCGACTGGGTCCAGGTGGATGCAGTCGATGGGCCCATCGGCTGGGTCTGGGCCGAGTTTCTGAGCAATGTACCCGACAACTTGACCGTCTGGACCGGAGATTAAGCCAATTAAGACTCCATCCATAGGCCACACTCGTGACGCTATAGGATGAAAAAGGCTCCTGAGCGTTGATGGCCCAGGAGCCTTTTTTAATGTCCGGCTCGAAGGGCTAAGAACGGACCTTACAATTGACTGAGACTCGCCTATTTACGATCATCAGCTGACTTATCAAACCAGTCAATCGAACTTCTACCACCTCCATCGACGCTTGTATGGTAGTAATGGCGCTATCCAGTGCTGTTCTATTTAATGATTGTAACCTTTGACTAAGAGCGTTGTTACCGAATTACAAAAAACCACAGTTCAAATGTTTACTTCTCGGCATTTGCCATAATAGTTCTGCTGTTTGGTAGCAGAATGTTATGGACTGAGCCGAATTGAACCGTAACAAATTAACCGTGAATCCAAATTACGATCCCCATAAGGTAATTTTTCAAAAAGGAGGCCTTTAAATTTAGGCATACAGAAATGAGTAAATATAGCCATACAAAAACTTTCCTCTTGAGGGCACTCGCCGTAGTACTTCTTGCCTCGCTTATCCTGCTGGCAGCTTGTGGCGCCGACCTAGATTCGTCGGCCCAGGTCACGCCGAATACCGAGAACACAACCACAACCGATGGAGTCGTTAATCCTGCGCCCTCATACGGCGTTAGCTTCCAATATGATCCCTCCCTGGCAGCCGGCGTTCAGTCCCAGCTAGTAAATGCCTTTACCGAAGATACCGGCATGGATCAATTACTAGTACCTCAACATCTTGCCTACACTTTTGCTGACAGCTACACAGATGACGAGCCCCTACTCCAGCGGCCGCAGCTCAACTTGACGACAATGCCGCAGATTGTGGTTTACCCGGCGGCCGACTACGCAGCCACGCAACCTATGGCCCAGGATCAGATTGACCAGTTAAAGGACCTGTTGACAGCGAAGCCATCTGCCCCAGACGGCCCAATGCCTTATCTACCATTGAACAACGCAGCCCAGGTTTTCAACAGCCAGGTGGCTTACTTAGAATTTGAAAACGGCTCTGGTGTGCGCTACGTGACCGCATTTTCCCAGGACGCATCTCCCACTACCAACGAGCATTTGCTTTATACGTTTCAGGGGTTAACGGATGACGGGGATTATTACGTCGCTGCCTTTTTCCCGGTAACAACGGCTGACTTGCCCGACACCGCTCAGGTAGACGATTGGGACGCCTTTAATATCAACTATCCAACCTATGTAGCAGAGACGGAAGCGATGATCAACGACTTAAGCCCGCTTGACTTCACTCCCAACCTCACGCTACTGGACGATGTTGTGACCTCCTTGCAGGTAGAGCCCGATGTCGATTTAAATGGGCTGGAATAAGGACGTGTAATCCTGACCACCATTTAATCACGAATCGTCACGGCCGGTCAGGCCAAACCCGTAGGGAAACAATGGTTCACCGGCCTCCAACGTAGTAAAGTCAAACGGAAGCTGCTCCACACTGCGTGGCCAGGTATATGACAGCTTGCCGCCAAAGGGCACATCACCAAACAGGACGTCGGTTACCCCTTGTCCCTCAGTGCCCGGCAGCCAGGCAGCCACCAGTGCGTCCCAATCGTCAATTTGGTCGCTGATGATCAACGGCCGACCTGAAACCATTACCACAACCAGTTGATCGCAACGTTCGGTCATCCGCTCCAATACCCGCAGATCTTTGACCGGCAGCCGTAAGGCAGCACTGTCACCTATACCTTCAGCGTAAGGTAGCTCGCCGACTACCGCCAGACAAACAAAGGGCCAGTCATCCTCGGCCACGTCGTTAAAACGCCCAAATTCATCGTAGATGACCGTCGTCTCCGGCGAAACAGATGCGTTCACCGCCTGCAAAATCGAGGTGCCGGGGGTGATGTCGCCGCTTTTCCCCTGCCACTCAATTGTCCAACCGCCTGACTGAATGCCGATATTGTCGGCCGCTTCCCCGCCCACTAGTAGCAAGGGCAAGTCTTTCCCCAACGGCAGGATATCGCCCTCATTTTTCAACAATACCAGCGATTTTGCTACCGCTTCCCTCGCCACGGCTCGATGTTCGTCTGAGCCCACCAGCGGCAGCAAGGCCGGGTCGGAGTAAGGTTGCTCAAACAACCCCAGTTCAAATTTCACCGTGAGGATATTGCGAACGGCCTCGTCAATTCGCGCCTCGGTAATATCGCCGTTTTCTACCGCTTCCAGGACGGCGTTGATGAAGCGGCGGTAGTTGTAGGGAACCATATTCATATCCACGCCGGCGTTGATGGCGGTGATGACAGCCGCGTTATAATCGCTACTGATCTGGTCAATGCCGGCCCAGTCGGAAACGACAAACCCGTCGAACCCCAACTCGCCACGCAGTACATCCGTGATGAGATATTGTTGGCCGTGCATTTTCATCCCGCCCCAACTGGTGTAAGAAATCATCACGCTGCGGGCCCCGGCGTCGATAGCGGCCTGGTACGGCGGCAGATGAATCGCCCGCAGCGTGGCCTCATCCACATCGGTGACGCCCTGGTCAATCTTGTAGCTGCCGGTGGTCGAACTGCCCCAGACAGCGCCGCCGTCGCCCACAAAATGTTTGGGTGTCGCCAGCGCCGTGTCCGGCGCGGACAGGTCATCTCCCTGCAAACCGTTCATAAAAGCTGTCGCCAGCAGGCTTACCTGATCGGTGTTCTCGCTGTAGGCTTCATAGGTGCGCCCCCAACGAATGTCCTGGGGTACGGCGACTACAGGCGCGTAATCCCAGTAAATGCCGGTGGCGATCATCTCCAGCGCCGTTACCCGCCCGATTTGGGTCACCAGGGCCGGGTCGTTGGCCGCACCCAGGCCGATGTTGTGCGGAAAAATCACCGCCCCGAGGACATTATTGTGCCCATGCACGGCATCAACGCCGTAGATGAGCGGTATTCCCAGGCGAGACTCCATCGCCTGCCCCTGGAAGCCATCCACCATCTCCGCCCAGCTTTGTGGTGTGTTGGGTTGCGGGAAGCCGCCGCCGCCGCTGAGCAGCCCGCCGATACCCAGAGTGGCGATGTCGGCGGCGTTGATACTGTTCTTTTCCACCAGTGTCATCTGCCCGATCTTTTCGTCCAGCGTCATCCGCGCCATTAAATCTTCCACGCGGTCGGCGACCGGCAACTCGGGGTTTTTGTAGGGGGCATCGGCCGCCACCTGTTCGCGTGTCGGTTCAAGAGCCGGTTCGGGAAGGTTGGCAACTACGTCCGCCTGGCCGATCTCAAAGAAAATAAGCTGCCCAAAGAGGCTGGGGTTCAGGTATGAATTGTCGGCCGTGTCGAAAACGGACCAAATGACTTTCAGGTTGCGATCCTGGGTGCCTGCGCCGTTCAGATGTACCTGGAATCCAATCACATCGCCATGTTCGCGTTGAATATCCCAGACGTCATTTTGCAATGGAACGGCGATTTCCATCGCATAGCCTTGATCAGTATTGACCACCACTACCTGTGCATTGGTTGTGTCTACCTGGACGCCACCGACCACGACTTCTTCCGGTGGACGGCCGGCATTGAGCGGCGGCACAGTGATCTGGGCGACGCCGTCTGTGTAGGTGGTGAGCTGCAAATTACCAGTGGCATTGATATATAATTCAACCGAATCCTCGTTCCAGTAATCTGTCCCATGTTGCCCGGTGATGATCTTGGGATCCGTCACATCGGCCATGAAGTAGAGGAATTGGTCATCGGCGGCAGCGGCAAAGGTAACACTTGTTGATCCTTGTACTTCGACGGCCGTTTCCGGCATGGTTACTTTAGGCACACCCTGCCAGTCGCTCAAGTCGCCATCCAGACTGATGGCCACCGGGAAGGGAGCCAGATAAGTTTCGCCGGGCACGCCGGCCGGCGCCAGCGACGAGCCGGCGGCGGTGATATCCGTCTCGGGTTCATCCGCGGTGGTCTCGGGTGGAGGCGTGATCGTGTCAGTCGGAGACGCGGTCGTAGGCGCTGGCGCCGGTATATCTGTAGGTGCCGGTGCCGGCGTCGGTGCAGAGGCGGCGCGGCCGCAGGCGACAAGTAGCAATGAGACGAAAGACAAGAGCAGCAATGTACGTAAATATTTTGTGATCATGGTCGATTTCCAGGATGAATATCAGGCCGGCCAAATTTTGCGCCCGCCGCCGGGCGGCACGATTGCGTCAATCTGTGCCATTTCCGCCGCGGAAAGCGGCTTGAGCAGCCCGGCCTCCACATTATCCCTCATCTGGCGCACGTTTTTCGCGCCGGGGATGACGGTGGTCACGGCCGGGTGAGCCAAAGTGAATTGCAGGGCGAGCTGGGCCATGGAGCGTCCGTTGGCTAACGGTCGCAGTTCAGCCACCTTCTGCAAATCGTCCAGAAATATAGCCTTCTGGTCAGGCTCTTCATGCCAGCTGCGGCGAAAATCCCCTTCGTCAAAGCGGGTTTCGGCGGTGAACTTGTCCGTCAAAATGCCCATCGCCAGCGCTCCGCGCACAATCACGCCGATGTTCTGCGACTGACAGTAGGGAAAAATGTCAGTCTCCGGCATCCGGTGGAGGATACTATAATCGATTTGCAAGGCGGCACAGTTGCCATCGGCGTTAAAGGCCCGCAAATAGTCGAAGTCGCTGGTACTGGTGCCATACGCGCGGACTTTGCCGTCACGCTGCAATCGTTGAAAGCCTTCCAGGATAATCTCCATGGTCGGCTCGCGGAAATTGATGTGGCTCTGGATCAGGTCAATGGTATCGGTTTGCAAGCGGCGCAGGTTGCTTTCCACGCCGGCGATCAGTTTATCGACGGTGTCGTAGGCCGATTGGCCCTTTTCGCCGTCAAAGTCGCGCCAACCGATTTTGGTTGCCACGATGAAACGGTCGCGCCGCCCTTTCATGGCCTGGCCCAACAATTCCTCGCTGTGGCCGTCGCCATAGACGTCGGCCGTGTCAAAAAAGTTGACGCCGCTGTCCAAAGCGAAATCAATGGCGTCGAAAATCTCCTGGTCGTCGGTTGCGCCCCACTGGTCGCCGCCCGCCGCCCATAGGCCCATGCCAATCTCGGTTACAGCGATGCCGCTTTTGCCGAGCACGCGCTTTTCTAAGGTTTGTTCAGTGGTTTGTTCAGTCATGATTAGTTTCCTTGTGAATCGGGCAGCCTGGGCCGGGCTCCACCGCCCAGGGATAACCCCTTTACTGGTTTAGCCATTTTTGGCTAACCGTTACTTTGGGAGGTGCCGGCCAGGCGGCCTCCCCTCCCCCTCACATTGATCGGTCAGCCAGTTATGGCCGGCCCTATTCGCTTCAGCCACGCTCGCGATCATCTCTTCAGCGGCGCTAAAGGTTGTGCCATTTAGCCGCAGGTTATCGTAATCAAATGATGGGTACCAGAGTTCGTTCTTATGCATCACGCCTCTACGACGCGTTGTTCCGCGGCCGTTTCGTTCCGTCCACCAAAACATGGACCCAATTGATCGACCCATTGCGACTCAAGATATGCCGGCTGATCGACGGATCCAGGATTTCCCCCGAAATGAACGAGGAACGGCCGTCGCGGTACACTACCTCGATCTGTGCCACATCAGCCCGGGTGTAAATGATCGGTGTCTGGCAAAAGGTAAAGGCCAGGGAATTCGAAGGCAGGGCAACAGTTTGTCGCTGCCCGGCGACATCGATGCAATCAAAGCCGGCTGGCTCAGTCAAAAATTCATCGTCGTGCAGTAATGTTGGCTCAAAATGGATCTGCCCGGTTTGAACCCTTACGCCTAACTCTCCCCAACGAGCCATGATTTCCTCCTTGACCTGGCCGGTCATTCCCGGCTGGCGCGCCCCATTGCCCCAGGGTGTATGAGAATAAGGGTCGGCGGGAAAGGCGCCATACACATCTGGCGATTTATTGAAGCCCAACCCGGCACGAATGTCATCATAGGCCGCGGCCAGCCCCTCGATGACAACCGTATCGGCCCCATTCGCCAGGGCCGACTGATAACATTCTTGCACAGCCAGTAGCAGCTTGGAAACCATGTGCCAGTATATACTGCCCAACCCTTCGTAGGCGAAAAAGGTGCCGGATCGTCCGGTAAAGGCGCGATGGTTAAAGATCTCCTCAAACAAATCAAGGATGAAGGCACGTTCGGCGGCAACCAGATCGGCATAGGCCGGCTCCTGGGCCAGGTCATCGAGGACGAGAGTCACATCGTGGGCGTTGCGGAAACGGCCGTTGAAGTGAAAGACACCGACGTCATCCAGCGCCAGGAGGCGAGAATCGCCATTGCCCGCCAGCGCCGAAACCAGCGGCGAATCCGCTACTTTTTCCGCCGGAATATTGTTCTTCTGGCGGAAGCCAGGCAGTTGGCGGTGGGGATAAAGCATATAGCTGTGCTGATCCGCGCGGAAAAGATCACTTTGACGCAGATTGCGCCAAAGGGCTAGCGCTTCGTCAGGGGCCAGCAGGCCGGAAGACAGAATGGCAACTTGCCCTTCGAGCATGGGATAAAGGTGTTCGATAGCCGCTGTCTCCGGCTCCAAACGCAATATGTTATAAGCGTGATACAGCCCGTCGAGGCGGCGGTTGGCCCGCAGGATTTGTTCGATATAACGCTGGGCCAGTGCCAGGAGGTCGCCCACAGCCTGGCCGCTTAAGGTGACTTGCTCTTCCGGCAGACCTTTGGTGTACAGGGTAGCGCGATAGACGGTGGCTGCGGCGCCCATTTCATCCATGATAGCGCGGCGCTCGCCGTCGTTGAAGCCGCTTTGCAGGTGGACGAGATGAGCGGACAGGATGGTTTGCACTTCAGTGAAGAGGGCGGCGACGGCCGCATTCACCTCGAAACTCTCGTTCTCCGCTCCGGCCAGCTGCTCCCGCCAAAAGGCGATGAAGCGACGCAAGTAGGCAGCCGTGACTACGGAGATACCTTTGCCAACCAGGGCGTTATTGGCATCGTTCCACTCGGGCCGCTGCGTGTTCATCCAGATGCCGCCGTCGGGGATGAGATTGGTGAGCTTGG
>JAWOHK010000136.1:0-35370 GCA_046485205.1 Chloroflexota bacterium
GCAAGAAGTCATTTTTCACGTAACGTGAGACAAATCCGTAGGTACTCATGAAAGCTTGAAGACGAATCACCGCCGGCATGATCTTCAACATGTCATACAGTCGAAGAAAAGGCTGGTCAGTATAGGGATGAAACTGCCGGAAGATTTGTTCCGTTTTATCAACAAACCGTAAGTAACCGTCACGATCGCGGGGACTATACCGTTCGATCTCCGACAGCATGTCCTCTAATTGGTGCCTATAGTCGAAGGAATCCCCGGCGGCATCGAAGATACGGTAAAACGGATCCAGCGGGATCAACGTGAAGTAATCCTCACGGCGTCGCCCGGCAGCGGCAAATATTTCGTCAAAGATATATGGTGCAGTGATAACCGTCGGTCCACCATCGAATTTAAATCCGTTGATCTCATACTGGTAGGCGCGACCGCCCAGCCTGTCCCGTTTTTCATAGATAGTGACCTGGTGACCCTTAGCGGCCAGCCGATTGGCAGCAGCCAATCCACCAAAACCGCTGCCGATGATGACGATTTTCTTGCTATCCATGTGAAGGTAACTCTCTGATGAAGGCTGGCGCGGCGGGCCTGATGAGCGTTCGCCAAACCAACTCAGGCACGAGGCGCGCTTTTTCCCAACCGCTGATATGGGCTCGGCGGCTGAACACATCGTAATCATGGTCTTCGATATCATCAAGGATGGCAGCATAATAGCTGGCAGCGGCAGCGATGGCCGTGCGACCGTCTCTAGCCAGTAGATTGACTCCCGGCCAGGCATCACGATAGAGTCTCCGCGCCCGTTCGATCTGGAAGCGCATAAACTCCCGCCAGCGCTCAGTTACTAGGCCACGGGCGATGTCTTTCTCAGACAGGCCAAAGGCAGCCAGTTCCTCAAGAGGGAAATACAAGCGACCGCGATCCCAATCTTCAGCTACGTCGCGGCAGATATTGGTCAGTTGCAAAGCGACGCCGAGGCGTATGGCATATGGCTTGGCTACCTCACTCTCATAGCCGATGATATGCATACTCATCAAGCCCACGGTTGAGGCCACGCCATAGCAATATTCAGCCAGTTCATTGAAGGTCTGGTAGCGGGTCTGGTATAGGTCCCGCTTGACGCCATTGATGAGTTGCTCGACATAGATACGGGGAATGTGATAGCGGCGGCAGGTATCACCCCAGGCCAGAGGAACCAGATCATCCCTGTCGGCCGTCCAATTCAGTGCTCTCTGCTGCCAATCTTCAAGGCACTGCTCCACATCGTCGGTCGGAAAATCGACGATATCATCGGTGGTGCGGCAGAAGGAGTAGAGAGCACGGATGGATCGGCGCTTTTCTGCCGGTAGAAAGCGAGAGGCCATATAAAAGGACCGGCTGTGGATCGACGTCACCTCGTCGCAATGGCCGTAAGCCCAATGCAACAACTCGGCATCCCGATCACGGAGGGGGGAGAGGGCCTGACTAGCCCGCAAGTGACGTTCGGGCGTTGCTAGAGTGATCAGACGCTGTTCCCATTCATCCAGCACCAAATTCATCCTCACATTATAAAATATGAACAAATATTTTGCAATACCTTTGCAGTATTATTTTACCAATCTCAGATCAGTTACTAATGGTAACATGGAAAAATAAAAAGCGCCGCTGCCAGAAATGGCAGCGGCGCTCCACTTTGGTTCTAAGATATCCTCAGGATATGCTTACTCTTTTGCCCGAACGACCGGCTCCTGTTTTCCGTTGCCAGTGGTTGGTGGTGGCGGCACCACTACGGCATCGCCACCGGAGCCAGTACCTCCGACATTCACCGGCGGCTCGGTCGCCTCTTTCAAGGCAATGGCAACGATTTCATCGAGGTGACCCACCGGAATCAGTTCCAGATCCTGGCGAATACGTTCCGGCAACTCCGGAATATCTTTAGCATTATCCTTCGGCAGCAAGACGGTCATGATTCCGGCGCGGTGGGCGGCGATAGCCTTTGATTTCAACCCGCCAATGGGCAGCACCTTGCCGCGCAATGTCACTTCGCCGGTCATGGCCACGTCGCGCCGGGCCGGTCGCCGCGTAAAGGCGGAGATGATGGCGGTGGCCAGAGCGATACCCGCACTGGGACCGTCCTTTGGCGTGGCTCCGTCCGGCACATGAATGTGAACGTTGACCTTGTCGAATATGCCCGGCTCTAGCCCGAGTTTCCGGGCATGTGCCCGGGCATAGGTCAGTGCGGCCTGAGCCGACTCCTGCATCACGTCGCCCAATGACCCGGTCAAAGTGACTTTTCCATTGCCTTCGCTCAAGCTGACTTCGATAGGTAGTGTGTTGCCACCGAAGCTGTTAACAGCCAGTCCGGTTACCAGGCCGATCTCGTCCTGTTCTTCGATTACGCCGTAGGTGAAGCGCTTTGGCCCCATAATCTCTTCAATGTCGGCTTCTGTTACCGTAAACGGCCCGCTCTCGCCGGAAGCAACCCGGACCGCCAGCTTGCGCACAACCTTGCCCAGGTTACGTTCCAGCTGCCGTACACCGGCTTCAAGGGTGTAATAGCGGATCAGGTCACGCAGTGCCTCATCCTCCAGTATCACCTCGACATTGGCGATGCCGTTAGCCTCCTGCTGTTTGGCCAGCAGATACTGGCGAGCAATGGCCAACTTTTCGTCCTCGATGTAGCCGGCCATAGGGATCGTTTCCATGCGGTCCAGCAACGGGCCCGGTATAGTATTCAACTGGTTCGAAGTGGTGATAAACATCACCTGGCTCAGGTCGAACGGCACCTCCAGATAATGGTCGGTAAAGCTGTGGTTCTGCTCCGGATCGAGCACCTCGAGCAACGCCGAGGCCGGATCCCCGCGCCAATCGGTGCCGACCTTGTCGATTTCATCTAGGACAATAACCGGATTACGGGTCTTGGCGTCACGCAAGGCCCGGATAATACGGCCCGGAATCGCGCCGATATAGGTGCGACGGTGGCCGCGAATCTCTGCCTCGTCACGTACCCCGCCGAGGCTAATGCGAACCATCTCGCGCCCCATAGCTCGCGCTACCGAGGTGGCGATTGAGGTCTTACCGACGCCGGGCGGTCCATTAAGGTTGATGATCGCGCCTTTCATCTCTTTACCGGCCAATTTGCGCACGGCCACATATTCGACAATGCGCTCTTTGACATCTTCCAACCCAAAGTGGTCCTCATCCAGCACCTCGCGGACGTGCCCGATGTCGAGGTTATCCTCAGTTTCTGCATTCCACGGTAGTTCGACCAACCACTCCAGGTAGGTGCGGATGACGCTGGCTTCGGCCGACTGCTGGCCCTGATACTCCAGTCGCTTGAGTTCGCTCAGCGCCCGTTCCAGAACCTTGGGCGGCATACCGGCATTTTCAATTTTCTCGCGCAAGTCTTCTGGTGCAGCTTCACCATCATCACCCAACTCCTTGCGAATAGCCTTCAATTGCTCGCGCAGCATGAACTCGCGCTGGGCTTTCTCGGCCCCATCGCGAGCATCTTGCTGAATCTTGCTGCGGACATCGGCGATGCGCACTTCTTGTTGCAAGTATTCCAGCACTTTGACCAAACGCGAACGGCCGTCGAGATCGGTCAATAGATCAGTTTCGGTTTCAAACGGCAAGTTCAGCAGCCCAGCGATGAAATCGGCCAGGACGCCCGTCGTCTCGGCCGCCCTGGTCGTGGTCATGTTTTGCTGTTTTTGTTCCCCGACCAAATCAATGTATTTTTCCAGATAGGCGATGGCTCCGACTTTGAGTTCTTCCTCGACAGCATCTTGCTCTACGACTTCCTGATAACGTCCAACTAATATAGCATCCGAACGGTCGATGTCTGTCAGACGAACGCGCCGGTGTAGTTCAACCAACATCTGGATACCGACCGGTGTCCGCAACATGTCGCGGGCAGTGGCAAGAATTCCGATAGGAAATACATCTTGCATCCCGGGTGATTCCTCTTCCCCATCGCGCTGTACGACGATAAGCAAGTCGCCGCCTAGCTCCATTGCAGCTTGAACGGCTGCCAGGGAAGTTCGTCGCCCAATAGATACAGTTGTCGTAACGCCGGGGAAAATTGCTCCCCCGCGCAAAGGTACAACAGGTATAGATTTAATTTCTGTAAATTCGCTCATCAAATTTCCTTTTCACGCTCTTCCGATAGCGTGCCATGTGGGGTGCCACTTTAAATACCGTGACACTAATCGCTAATAAGCGATGGTAGAATTTTATGCCAGGGATATATGTAACTCGATAGATATGCATCAGAGTTATGTAAGAAATATGGATGTGGTCAACTGTGAAGTCGAAAAAGGGAGAAATAATTTTTGCCATCATTATGTGTCTTGCACGCAGAGAAAGATCGCACGAGGGGAGTGCTTGAAGTGGAGAAGAGGAAGTTATTATCCGGGGTGGCGGGGTTTTTATGCTCCCAACCGGCTTTGAACGGCCTCTCCAGCCAATTCGCGATATGCATCGCGGCCGATCCAGCGGGCGCTCGTTTCGGTGCGTCGGATAAGTTGTTGGGCTGTGATGATGGCTTGCGCGTTGAGGGTCAGGTTGCGTTTACCGATATCGCGCAGCGCCCAGTTGACCGCCTTCTTCACGAAGTTGCGGCCGTCGCCCGCCTCGCGCTCGATGACCGGTAAGAAGTTGGCCAGTTGGTCATCAATCGTTTTCTTGTCTTTGTGGGCCAGATCGGCCATCAACACAAAGCCGGCGCGCTTGACGAATTCTTCCGGTCGGTCGCTCCACTCCAAGGCTTTGTCAACCGCAAAAGGGGTAAAGGCAAAAATGTTGCCGCAAGCCTGATCGCAAACCTCCCAACTATCGAAATCGACGACCCACTTATCCATTTGGGTTTCGTCGACCCACTTCCAACGATCGATCATCGTCGCCAGGACGCGGGTTTCCCGGCTTGGATAGGTCCACAATTGTTGGGCCAAGTCGTGGTTGGGGGCGATTTCTTTGGCTAAGGCCCGAAGCACAGGAATTTTGACTCCGAATACTTCTTGCCCGACGATGCCATAGCGGGCCATTCCGGCCACTGCCGCCGGATCGCGTTGGGCTTCAAGGAAGTGGATAATCTCGTCAAGTGTCACGTCTTTGCCAGATTTAGCGTTTAGGTGAAAATTGACAATCAGTGCCGATTGTACAATCAGGCTGCCATAGGGGACAGATCATGTTCAACTCCGCGCGTGGGTGGCTTTCTATCCTGGTATTGGGATGCCTGGCTATGCTGTGGAGTGCCGCGACATCAGCCCAGTCGGTGCTACCCATCGGCGTTATTCAGGGGACGGGAGATGTATCAACCTATAACGGACAATATGTTTCCTTTCGCGGTGTCGTCACGGGCCAGTACGAAGACGTTAACACCCGCGGCATTGTCTACTACACTATTTTTATCCAGCAGTTGCCCGAGGAGGTTGACGGGGATCCGGCGACTTCCGATGCCATCGCCATATTCCTCGGCCGCCGACGTCCTTATGTATCGATCGGCGATCAGGTGCTGGTCAGCGGCAGGGTTACCGAGTTCTATGGATTTACTGAAATCGATGACGATGACCTGTATATCGCCGTAGAACGACGCGGGGTAGACCTGCCGTCGCCTGTCCTGATCGAGCCCCCGCCCGATATAGTTGAGCAAACATCGTATTTCGAAGCCCTGGAGAGCATGCGCGTGATGTTTCCGGGGCCGGTTGTAGTGGCCGGACCGACCCATGAGGGGTGTGGCTTTGCTGTAATGGATGAGAAATGGGCCGATACCTTGCCGGTCATCCGACGAGCCGCAGAGGACCCGGTCGGTCGGGTTGTGCCGGTGTTGAATCCCAGCGACCTGGATTGTCGCGATATCCCCCAGGTGAAGACCCATGACCGAATAGCCGAGTTGCGCGGCGTGCTGGTTTATAACTTCGACCAGTTCAAGATCATTCTTGACTCTCCTTCACATCTGGACATCGAAACCGGAGAGATGCCGGAGCTCAGGCCATTGCCCGATCAGGCGCCGGGTCAGATCAGTGTCATAACCCTCAATACCCATGACTATTTTGACACGAATCGGGACACTGACGAGACGGGTGAGCCGGTGCTTTCTGTCGAAGAGCTCGGGGTCAGGCAGGCCAAATTGGTCTATGTATTGGCCCATGTGTTGGCCTGTCCGACAGTCATTGCACTTCAGGAAATTGAAAATGCGGCGCTGATAGGGGAATTAGTCGTCGAGGTGGCCGAGCTGTGTGATTTCTCCTATGAAGTTACACACCGTGAAAGCCCTGACTCGCGCGGGATTGATAATGCGTTGCTAAGCGACCCGCGCCGGGTGTCGGTCGCGGCTGTGACGCTTCGCCAGACTTGCTCGCCGGTGCCGACCGATGTTGAAGACTTGAGCGCGATGTGCGAACCGGGCGAAGAGCCTCTTTTCGGCCGCCCGCCGCTCGAAGTGGATGCCTTGATCGATGGCGATCCTTATACTTTTTTTGTCAATCATTTCAAGTCCAAGCGAGGTGGGGAAATCGAGACCGGTCTGGAGCGCATCCATCAGGCCGTCTATTTGAACGGGTTTGCGGCTGAACGACTGGCCGCCGACCCAAACGCGCGCCTGATCGCCCTGGGTGATTTTAACGACACCGAACTTTCTCCGGTCTTAGCCTTGTTGACCAGCCCGGCAGAAGGCGGGCAATTCTACAACTCAATGGATGGTGTCCCGGAGACCCATCGATACACTTATAATTTTGGCGGTGTCTCCGAATTGCTCGATACCATCCTGGTTTCGCCGGCGCTGGCAACCGAAATCAGCGCGATGACCATTTTGCACATTAATACCGACTTTCCCACCGCGTGGCGGCTGGACACGACGCTTGAGCGCCTGCCCTTCAGATTTTCCGACCACGACATTCCGGTGCTGATCCTGGGCAAAGCATCACCGGAACCAACCCCAACCATGCAACCAAGCCCACAGCCGAGCGCACTACCTCGACCGACGGTACAACCATCGATCACCGTAAGGCCATCTGATACCCCATCTCAGCCAACATCCATTCCCAGTCCCGCCGCTATGATTGAAGAAATTCCCCAAGATAGCGGTAGCGGGCGGGCTTGGCCATGGATTGGGCTGATTGCCTGTGGTCTCATGTTGATCGCATTGATCTGGCGCCGCAGTCGATGACAGTTTTTTACGTTTCTTGAATGGTCATAATCAACAATATGATTACGATTAGAAAAGAATAAAGCCCAAATAAATGTGATGGCCGAAAGTACAAACGGACCACAGCCGGTTGTCGAGCCGGAGGTGATTAGACGGTTACTCCATGGGGTTCCTCTCGGAGCCAGCCAGACCTTTATCATTGCTCGCGGGCCACAAGTGCTGGCCCACCGCGGCGCTTTGAAACTAATTGAAGCGGCTGATGTAGCCATCTACGTCGATGATGATTGGCAAGATGCCGCTCAGTCCATGCGCGTTCAATTTATGAGCCTGCCTCTTCTGCCTGCCAGCCGCTTGTTATTAACTTATCCTCTCCGTGAGAATTATCGGCTTACTCTCGTAGATAACGAAGGTGCCTCCCTCGGCCAACTACGCAACTTAGGCAGCCAGTTACTAGGCGTTCTGGAAGTTGTAGGAATTACCCGGTAGACCTCCGGCGGTAAGGCGTTATAATACCGGCCTGTTATTGCCACTCCCGAGCGGGCCAATTCATTCGCCTGCCGAGGAAAAATTATGACTGATAAACTGGTGCTGATCGATGGCCATGCGCTGGCCTACCGCATGTTTTTCGCGCTTCCGCTCGAATCCTTTACTACCAAGAGTGGCGAGCCTACCAATGCCACCTGGGGCTTCACTCGCACGCTACTCGACCTGATCCTGGCTGATGACCCGCCGAAGTATTTGGCGGTCAGTTTCGATCTGGGTGCTACCTTTCGCGATGATTTGTTCACCGAGTACAAGGGTACGCGTGAAAAGATGCCCGATGAGTTAACCGTCCAGATCAAGCGCATCAAAGAGGTGGTAGGCAGCTTGAATATACCCATCCTCGAATTGGAAGGGTACGAGGCGGACGATGTCCTGGGAACAGTGGCTCGCCAGATAAAAGATGAGAAGGTGCCGGTACACATCATCACCGGGGATCGCGACTTGCTGCAACTTGTCGATGAGAATACGCGGGTTGAATTACCGGCCCGGCGGTCTGGCCAAAGTGGTGAAGTTTTCGACGCACCCGGCGTCTTCGCCTCTCTCGGTGTTCGTCCGGATCAGGTTGTGGATTACAAAGCATTGGTCGGCGACACGAGTGACAACATTCCCGGCGTTAAGGGTGTAGGTAGCAAGACAGCCGTCAAAATGCTGGCGGAATATGATACGCTGTCTAATCTCTATGCCCATCTGGACGAGATTAAAGGCGCTCTCCAACAGAAACTGATCGACGGCAAGGAATCGGCCGAATTGAGTTATAAGTTAGCGCGTATTGTGACCGATGCGCCCATCTCGGTCAGGCTCGAAGATTGCCAGGCGGATGATTTTGACGCCGCACAGGTATTGGCTCTATTTCGCGACCTGGAGTTTCGCTCGCTGGCCAACACGCTGACGGAACGCTTCGGCGCGTCCGACCTTCGGGAGACGGTCACCGCGCCGGGCGGCGAAGGACTCAAAACCCAAGTCGTTACCGTACGCACGCCGGAAGCGCTGGCTGATCTGGTCAACCACCTCGAAAAAGCCGAATGGATCAGCTTTGATGTTGAAACGACAAGTTTGGAGCGAATGACGGCTGAAATCGTCGGCTTGTGCCTGGCTGTCGAGGCACCTGTGGCTTACTACATCCCGATCGGCCATTTGTTGGGTGAAGCTCAGGTCGATTCGGGCCAGATGAATCTGTTTGCCGGCACGGCCGAATTGGCACCGGGACAACTGCCCTTGCAACAGGTCATTGATGCCGTCCGACCGGCACTGACCGATCCGTCCATTCACAAGGTGGCGCACAACGCTAAATTCGACTGCATGATCCTGGAACGCTTTGGCTTGCCGGTCGATCCGGTCGCGTTTGACACGATGATCGGCGAATGGTTGACCGACCCGGCCACCAAACACAAGGGATTAAAAGATCTGGCGCGCCACCGCCTGGGCGTCGAGATGACCGACATCCTCGAGTTGATCGGGAAAGGCAAAGCCCAAGTCACGTTCGCTCAGGTCCCGATTGAGATTGCCGCGCCTTATGGAGCGGCCGACGCCGATATGACCTTGCGCCTGCTCGATCCCATCCGGCGCGAACTGGATGAAAAGGGGCTTACTCGCCTGATGGAGCTGGAAATGGGTCTTTTGCCGGCGTTGATGTCTATGGAGCGTGCCGGTGTGCGCATTGATGTGGAGTTTTTCCGCCACATGGCCCAGGACCTGGAAGCGAGCCTGCTCAAGCTGGAACAAACCATTCATAAGATCGCCGGCGAGCCGTTTAATATTAACTCGACTCAACAACTAAGCGATATCCTGTTCAAGAAGCTGCAATTGCCGCGGGAGGGCTTGAAGAAAATCAGTAGCGGTCATTATTCGACGGCCGCCAATGTCCTAGAAAGCCTGAAGACGGCCGATTCGACCGGCATCATCAACGCCATCATCGAATACCGCGAGTTGGGCAAACTGAAAGGAACTTACGTGGACGCGCTGCCGCAACTGGTCAATCCGGCGACGGGTCGCATCCATACCAGTTTCAGCCAGACCGGAGCCATTACCGGCAGGTTGGCAAGCAGCAACCCTAACCTGCAGAACATCCCCATCCGCAGCGAGATCGGCCAAAAGATTCGCCGCGGCTTTGTGACCGAGCCGGGGTGGACATTTCTATCCGCCGATTATTCGCAGGTCGAGTTGCGCATCCTTGCCCACATGAGCCAGGATCAGGCTTTGCTGGATGCCTTCCGGCAGGACCAGGATATTCATAGCGCCTCGGCCGCGGCGGTTTATGGCATACCGGTTGAAAAAGTTACAAAAAACCAGCGTCGTTTTGCCAAAACGGTTAACTTTGGACTGATTTACGGCATGAGTGCATTCCGACTTTCACGGGATACCGAACTGACTCTGGCTGAAGCCGAGAACTATATCAAAGAATACTTCGCCCAATTTCCCGGAATCGAGCGTTATCTCGAACAGACTCGGTTAAAGGCCCGTACTGATGGTTATGTTGAAACGTTGTTCGGACGGCGACGCTACTTTCCAGTTTTTAAATCACCGATGAGCGGTGGGAATCGTCAGCTGGTCCAGCGAGCCGAACGCGAGGCCGTCAACCACCCGATTCAGGGATCGGCGGCCGATATCATCAAAATCGCTATGATCCACCTTCACGAAGAGTTAAGAGCCAAATACAAGGCTCGTATGTTGCTCCAGGTCCATGACGAACTACTCCTTGAGGTGCCGGAAAGCGAGCTTGACGAAGTGCGCGCTCTGGTCATCAAACTTATGACCGGTGCTTATTCACTAGATGTCCCCCTAAAGGTCGAAGTTGAAACGGGCGCTAACTGGCTGGAGCTAAAAGAGATATAGTCCGCTCTCGACTTAGAAATTTCAAACTCCCTTATCGGATCAATTCAACTATGCCTAACAACCAGCGTGATCGCCACTTTTCAATGGCAATGTGGTCTTTGGTCTTTTTGATGACTGTGTTGACCGCTCTTCTGACCATTGCCCGGCCAGAACGTGAGTCGACCGCCCGTGCGGCGACAAGTAACCAACCCAATATTATTTTTGTTGTCGTCGATGCGCTGCGCGCCGATCATGTATCTGCTTACGGTTATGAGCGGCCAACAACTCCTAACCTGGACGCCTTCATGGCTGATGGCGTTCGGTTCAACGAGGCAACTTCGAATTCACCCTGGACGCTGCCGTCAAATGCGTCGATGCTGATCGGCCGAATGCCGTCACGGATCAATGTCAAGAATTGGGCCAGTTTCTCAGCCCGCATACCAGCCGAAGACACTTTGCTGGCCGAATACATGCAGCGGGCCGGTTACCAGACGGCTGGTTTTGTCACCCCCTTTTTCATGTGGCCGCAATTTGGTTTTGGGCAAGGGTTCGATCATTATCAATCGCTGACAGCTTCAGAACTTGCGGAATATGTGAACGAGACGGTGTTTGATTGGTTGGACGAAAATCAAAGTTCGGTTGGGGACGCCCCTCTTTTTCTTTATCTCTATTATTATGATCCACACACCTGGTATGACCCGCCCTCGCCCTATGAAACACTTTATGATTCGACCTATACGGGATCACTGACGGCCGAGGTTTACCAGCATGGCCAGAAAGTCGTATCCGGCGAGATCGTTCCGACTGAGCGTGATGTAGAACATCTCATCGCTCTTTACGATGGTGAAATCACTTATTGGGACCATCAACTGGGGCTGATGCTTGACCGGTTGGACAACGAAGGACTGCTGGAAAATTCCATCGTTATTGTCACTGCCGATCACGGGCAAATGTTTGGCGAACATGGCAAATGGGTCCACCGCAACTCTCTTTATGAAGAGGTCTTACGGGTGCCGTTATTCATCCGCTACCCGGGTAGTCTCCCCGCGGGCAAAGTCATCGAAACGCCGGTTTCGCTGGTCGACATTCTGCCAACTCTGCTGGACCTCACAGGACAGCCGTTCCCGCCCAACCTGGACGGTTTCACTCTTATGCCGCTGATCAACGATCAACCGGGGGCGCTTATCGGGCGGCACATCTACGCCGAAATGCATGCTGAGACCGATCCGGGCTCGCCCGGTTATTGGATAGCTCCGCGTCATGAATTACGTTCGGTTAAAGATGGCGAGTGGAAATATATCCTTGAGTTCCAAAATCCGGCCGGAAATGCGCTCTTCCAGGTTAAGAACGATTCAATTTACGAGCCGGAAAACCTGATCGCCTTCTATCCGAATGAGGCTGAAGTCTACTACGACCAGCTATACGATTGGTTCCGCTTGCCAACCCATTTTCACTTTATGGCGCCGGTGCAGACTCCATAGGCGTGGTCGCTAAAGGCGTGGTCGCTAAAGGCGTGGTCGCTATAAGCGTGGCCACAATAGGCGCGGTAGGTATTTCCGAGAACCATTCAAGCTCTGTCATTTTAACCGTGAATGGCCCGTCGAAGGCTGCTAGCCACAAGGCGGCCGCCGGCGTGATCGCCTCGACTGAGCCCCGCCAGATCAATTCGCGATTGATTCGCGCCGTCACTTGAAGATTGGGTTCGCTGCCATCAACGTCCAGCCATATCTCGTTTGGGATCGATCCTTGACGGACATGAGGCCAGGGTTGCCACGCTACCTGGTAATCTATTTCCTCCGTTGACGAAAATCTCCAGACGGCGGCTTCGCCAAGCGGCGAAACGGCAACGAAGATTCGCTCATCTTCGTTGCCCAGGACCAGACCGTATCCGCTATCGGTTTCCCCACTTACATATTCACTCGTGAGGCGAACGCTGTAGGAGCCGGGATGGTGGTTGGCAAACGGAGATTCGAGTTGAATTAAAACGACTTCACCGGCTTGTCCCAGAGAGAATTGGCCGAGCTTCGTGCTTTCACGTAAAGGACCGGCGGGTTTGGGATCGAAAACACCGCCCATGATGAGGATTATCGTTACCGAGGCAATGGCCAGGATGATAATAGCGGCTATCTGCACAAGGCGTTCGGAATGATTCTGTCGATCTGGGAGCATATGTGGTCGTTTCTGATTGAACTACGAAACGAGCGGTAGACAAGGCATTTTTGTCGATCTATCGATGAGGTTTATATGCCGATTGTCAGGCATCAGCAAGATCATAGATGGTGACGGACAGATTAAAACGGTTGTCAGAAAGTCGGTTTTCCGGTAAGATAATGGGTGGCAAGCTGGCCGGGTGATCGCGGCTTTGGTTCATCCAGAGTTGAGGAAAGTCCGCACTCCCCAGAGCACGGTGCCGGCTAACGGCCGGGCGAGGTGACTCGATGGCAAGTGCAACAGAGAGGTGAATTGCCGGCAAGGGTAACCTTGACGGCGAGGGTGAAACGGTGGTGTAAGAGACCACCGGCGGTGGCAGTAATGTCGCCGGCCAGGCAAACCCCACCGGGAGCAAGGCCAAGCAGGGCGGAAAGCAGTCGCAAGATTGCTACGGAAAAGCTCGTTCCGTTGAACGCCCGGGTAGGCTGCGCGAGGTCGCCGGTAACGGCGATCCCAGATAGATGATCACCGGCAGTGGAAGGTCCGCCTTCCGTTGTCTACAGAATGCGGCTTACAGGCCGGCTTGCCGACAGGGCTGAGAGATAACCTCAGTCCTGTTGATTTTTTATGAGAGGTGAGATGACGATTCGAGTCATGTTTGTTTGCTTGGGCAATATTTGCCGATCGCCGATGGCGGAAGCGGTTTTTCGCCGAATGGTTGACGAAGCAGGGTTATCGGCCACTATTGAAGTGGACTCCTCCGGCACCAGTAGTTATCACGTTGGCGAAACAGCCCATCCGGGCACCCGGCGCACCCTTGCCCATCATGGAATTACTGATGACGGTCGGGCGCGTCAGATCCAATCCGATGATGTTACCAGCCCCAACACTTATCTGATCGCCATGGATCAGGCCAATGTCGATGACCTGCGGCGGCGCTTCGGACCCCAGCCTCACCTTTACCGGCTTCTAGATTTTGCCACAGCAACATCTGTGCGAGATGTGCCGGACCCCTATTACAGTGACAATTTTGAGTACGTCTATCGCCTCGTAGAAGATGGTTGCCGGGGATTATTGGCAACCATTCGCTCTAATGAGGGGTTATAATTACTCTGTTGCTTAACTTCAGACGTTCAATTTCAGATCAAAGGTTGAGGTCGCGATGAACATGATCTCAAGACGATACAATTGTAGTATGGAGATGAAAGTTGTATGGACTACGCTGGCGAGCATGAAGTAATTGTCGTAGGGGCTGGGCCGTCCGGAGCAGTGACAGCCACTGCGCTGGCCCAACAGGGCAGAGACGTAGTAATGATAGATCGCCGTGAATTTCCGCGTGACAAGATTTGTGGCGATGCCGTCGGGCTTGGTGTTACCCGGTCGCTTTATAAACTGGGCTTACAAGACAAAATTATGACGGCCGTGGACCGGGGAGAATTCTATCCACTGAAGAGCATGAGACTGGTATCGCCAAAAGGCCATTCAATGGTGATGGATTTCATAAACGGTGAAAACGGTGAAGAGTCGTATGTGTCGCCCCGCCTCTACTTCGATGCCATCCTTCAACAACATGCGATTGACAGCGGTGTCAAATTTTTAAAGGCTGAAGTCAAAGAGCCCTTGTTGGAGGAGGGTCAGGTTGCCGGTGTAATCGCGCAGTCGAACGGCGAAGTGAAAGCCTATCGCTCGCAGGTGTTAGTTGGAGCGGATGGAGTGACTTCAACGATCATGCGGCATTTACGACCGGAAACCGGTCAGCATAGTGATGTGCATCGCGCCGTTGCTTTGCGAGCTTATATCGATGACCTTGAGCTTTATCCTAAAATGGTGGAGTTCTTTCTGTACGATGAAATCTTGCCTGGTTATGCCTGGATATTTCCTACAACTGATCACATGGCCAACATCGGGTTAGGCATGCGTTTAGACATCTTTCGAGAACACAAATATAACCTCAAGAAGATGTTAAAAGATTTTCTCGCGATGCCGGCTATTCGTGAACGCCTTTCGCGTGGCGGTGAAGTTCACAATGTTGGAATTTGGCAGCTAAACTTTGGATCACAAAAGCATCTCCAGCATGCCTATGATGGTGCGCTGCTCGTAGGCGATGCAGCCGGCTTTATCAATCCGCTCACCGGTGGGGGAATACACAACGGGATTATTTCGGCTATTCTAGCCGCTGAGACGATTGACGAAGCCCTAAACCAGGGCGATGTATCGCGCAAAACCTTGCGAATCTATGAAGAACGATGTGATCAAGAATTGTGGACAGGGATGAAGCGATCTTTCTTTTATCAGCGACTCGTGTTGCACATGCCTTTTGTGGTCGATTTCTTGGTGAAGACGTTCTCCAAACGAAACGGCCTGGCCAACATATTTTTAAGTAAACTATAAAAACGACGGGAATAGCCTTGTCTAGCGGTTGAGGTCAGATGAAAGTTGCTGAGCCAACTGGTCGGGTAATTCAAAGATAGAGAGGTTCTTGCTAAAGAAAAAATCTGCGCCGGCCTCAAGACACTTTTTTCGCACTTCGGGCCTGGTATTGGCTGTATAAATGGCGATGGAGGGTGGTGGCTGGGGCCACTCTGAACGTATTCGGCGACATACTTCCATACCATCCATCTCCGGCATCATGACATCTAGCAAAACGACATCAGGGACGTTGTCCGCCAAGTAGTCCAGGGCATCCTGGCCACTAATTGCCTGGCTCACTTGGCAGCCGGCTCGCTCGAAGACAATCAAATACAGATTGGCGAGAGAAGCATTATCATCTACAATGAGTACAGAATAAGTCATTTAAAGTTGAATAACGAAAATCTAGCACGCAGCGCCTTTAAAATTATATAAATAAATGATAAGGCTTGCCAATAAGAAAGGTCCGCTCATTTGAGCGGACCCATTTCATTATTAATGACCCCCCTACAATAAACCAGGGCCAGTCGAGTTTATAGGTGCCTTTGAAAACCGGATCGGTTTACTAATGATGGCGAGGGATCACATTCTGCGCCTGAGGTCCCTTGCCCTCATCGATCTTATCGTATTCGACCTTATCACCCTCGAACAGGTTTCGATAACCATCTCCACGTATGGCTGAATAATGAACGAATACTTCCTGGCCACCCTGGTCCGGGTTGATGAAACCATAGCCCTTCAACCGGCTAAACCACTTGACACTGCCTGTCTCGCGAAACATTTTCCATTACCTCCACAAGGGTTTTTTATCGATTAGGAATACAGAGTTGGGGGACGCCCAGATAAAGCACCACTTCCGGTATTGGAAATGGTGCTTTACCCGCAGCTTTAAACCAATACACTTGCGTCACTCTGCCTACCAATACAAATTGCAGATGATGGCAGAGTATCATATGGGGCCGACTAGGGTCAACGGCCTGTGAACATATTTCACGCCATCTTCACGCCCTCTGCACTGGTTTTTTGGGGCCGGCAAACACTGCTCGAAACCAGGATCGATCCGAGGCCTTTGGCCGTGAGATTTGGAAGAAAGAGGAGGCTGCTTTAAGGGGAAATTGGGCCGCTGACTAACGTCATTATTCGCGCAATGACGCCTGCAGTAAGACGGCGCGAGAACCTGTATCAACAAAGCCAACACTCTCGGCTAGCTGGATAGAAGGTTGGTTTTCCTCTGAGACCACATACAGAGGGGTGCGGCCGCTATCGAGTAAATATTGGGCCATGGCGGCGACCACGCTGCGCCCCCAGCCCTGACGACGGAATTGCGGCCGTGTGTTGACACCGATTTCCGCAAAGGTTGGCGATTGCCAATTGATGGAAGCCGCCGCCACTACTTCCTCCTCACCGCTTTGGGCGGAGCGAATAATGAATCGCGGCAAACCGTTGGGCCCTTCAGTACGAGTCACAAGGATATTAATAATCGGCTCGAATCGGAGCGGATCGAGGGCGTAGTTCAGCAAATTTTCTTCCGATTGGATGTCAAATATCGCGCGGATGAGAAACAGATAGCGGGCAGGGATATTGAGGATGACTGGGCGGCCGGGGTCCAGCGCGCGGCGTAACAGGGCGGTCGAGGCCTGCTGGCCGGGCAGTTCCGGATCGCTCTCTATCGGTAAGCGCATGGTGACTAAAGGGCGGAACAGGTCGATACCGGTTCGAGAGAGGGTTACAAATCCGTCAGCCCTCGATGCGCCTTCCGGCGACACGACGAGAGTGGTTTTAGCCTCGGGATGGTAAAATGCGTAATAAGCCGCCATCGCGTCAGCCGGATCATCTTGCCGAAGCAGGCGCCGGATGGCGCGGCGACCGCCCACTAGGTCTATAGCATCACGGTCCATGAGCTCTCCAACGCCAACTCAATAGCTGATTCCACCGCGCGGTGGACAACTTCCTGACCGGGGCGATAGGTCTCGACACTCTCGCTAGCTTCCAACACATTTCCATCGACGGCCAGGATCGCCGCCGTCGCTATACCGCGCAGACTGCCGACCACGAACAAGGCCGCGCATTCCATTTCCACGGCCAGGACGCGGGCCTGGGACATCACCCGATAATCAGGAGCGGCCGGAGCAGGGACACCGGCATAGAAATTATCGCGGCTCAGGACAATGCCCGCGCGGATAGAGTGACCGGCAGTCTCGGCCGCCTGTCGCAACGTCTGAGTCAGTACGAGATCGGCTACAGCCGGATAACCTTCGGGCGCTGTCTCGCGGCCGTAGCCGGTGTTTTGGACAGCGGCGGTGGCGATGATGAGTTGGCCAGTTTGTATATCAGGTTGTAAGCCCCCGCAAGTGCCCACCCGTAAAATTCGTTGCGCCCCGGCTATAATCAGTTCTTCGAAGGCCACCGCCGCGCCCGGCGCGCCGACACCGTGAGAACAGACAGTTATGGCTTTGTCTTGATAAGTTCCACGATACGCTCGATACTCACGCCGGTTACTGATGAGCCGGCCATCATTGAGCCTTGCGGCAATCTGGTCGGCACGCGCCGGATCGCCACAGACAATTACAGACGGGCTTACCTGGTCGACAGGCAGGCCGGTGATGGGCAATTCAGACAGACTCAAGGGGATTCTCCTCAAACTTGCGTTGGGCAGATGGCCGGTTTAATTTTGGACAGGCGGCTTAGGTTTGTTATCCAGTACCCCTTCTATTGTTTCCAAAACGTCATCAGTCAACTGGGGTATCAGGTCCAGGGCTTTCAGATTGTCGCGAACCTGTTCGACCCGCGACGCGCCGGTAATGACAGTGCTCACGTGGGGGTTTTTTAGGCACCAAGCCAGGGCGAGGTGCGTTGTGGTCGTGTCCAAGTCACTCGCGAGTTTGGTTAATTCGCGCACCTTGGCGATCCGTTGTTGACCTTCTTCACCCTCAACGATTTCGCGCATCCATTCGTAGCCTTCCAGGTTAGCCCGGGAGTCGGCGGGAATGCCGTCGTTATACTTGCCGGTTAGCACGCCATAGTAGAGAGGTGACCAGATAGTCGTGCCCAGGCCCATCACTTCGTAAAGCGGCAAGTACTCACTTTCCACCCGTTCCCGCCGAAACATATTGTATTCCGGTTGCTCCATCGTCGGCGGATGGAGATTGTATTGCCGGGCCAGGCTATAGGCCTCCATGATCAGGTGCGACGGCCATTCCGAAGTGCCCCAATACAAGACCTTGCCCTGGTTAATAAGCTCTGACATGGTGCGCACAATCTCTTCGACAGGCACCTCCAGATCAGGGCGGTGACAAAAGTAGAGGTCCAAATAGTCTAACTGGAGGCGTTTCATCGCGTCATGGCAAGCATCAAAGATGTGCTTGCGGCTCAAGCCGCGTTGGGTCGGCTTCGGATCAGGGACAGCTCCTCCAATCACCTTGCTGGATACAATGTAACTATCACGCCTCCAACCTGCTTTCTTCAAAGCTTCGCCCATGATGATTTCCGATTGGCCGGTAGCATAGACCTCGGCATTGTCAAAGAAATTCACGCCGCCGTCGTAGGCAGCTGTCATTGCTTCTAGTGCTTTATCCACCGCCATCTGATTACTGAAAGTAACCCAGGAACCATAGGAAAAGGCGCTAACGGGCAATCCTGAATTTCCTAACCGTCGATACTCCATCTTTAAACTCCTTGCTGCTCAAATAATCGTTGTTCGGGTTGATAAGGATAGATGTGGGTGCGTTCGCCGGCGGCAACCACCGCCTGGGTCTGGCGCCAGTAACCCACGGTGTATAGATCACTATGGGTTGATTCAAATTTCTCGCGCAGTTTCCCGCTCAGTCCCAGAAAATTGGAAAATTCTTCGGGAAAGATATCGCTTTCATTCACATGAAACCATGGCTCGGCGGCTAACTCATCATCATAAGAGCCTGCGGGGGGCAGGCGTCGGAAGCGACAATCATCCAGAAGACACAATTCGTCGTAATCGTAAAAGACCACGCGACCGTGACGCGTGACCCCAAAATTCTTCAACAACATATCGCCGGGGAAGATATTGCTGCAAGCCATGTCCTTGATCGCCTGGCCATAATCGATGATGGCCGCGCTGGCCGCCGCCTCGTGAGCCTCGCGAACATAGATGTCGAGAGGAATCACTCGCCGTTGGACATAGGCATGGGAGATGACCACCCTGTCACCCCCGATGCAAACCGTCTGGCTACATTCTTGTTGCAATTGTTCGAGCAAATCCTCGGCAAACAGATCGCGGCTGAACTCCAGGTACTCAAAAGCCTGGGCATCCACCAATCGCCCGGCCCGATCATGGCGATAGACCAGATCATACTTGGCCATCACTCGCTTGCGAGTCGAATCTTTGGGGTAGTTGAAGAAATCCTTGATTAGTTTGAAAACAATATCATAACCGGGCATGGTGAAAACGAGCATGACCATGCCGCGCTGGCCGCGGGCAAGTTCAAATTTTTCCTTCGTGTAGGCCAGGTGGTCGAGCAGGTCACGGTAAAGCTCTGTCTTGCCGTGCTTATTGTAGCCAAGAGAAATATACAGTTCGCCGGTACGTTTGCGAGGGACAATGGTCTTCAGGAAATGGACCAAATCATAGGGGCGATTAACCTCTACGTGAAAGTAGGAATGGGCAAAACTGAAGAGAATGCTGACACTATTCTCGTCCAGCAAGATCGCGTCAATTGTGATTCCGTCCTCGGTATGGATGAGGGCCAGCACCAAAGGAATGCGATGGGAGCCGCTGAATATACGTCCAATCAGATAGACTCCCATGCCGCGAAAGAAGGGTGCGCGCACCATCTCGACCCGCTCGACGTTTTGAAGCGCGCCAGATTCGAATAGTTGAGCTTCGATCCGAGCCGCTACCCCGGCAGCATCCCTTGGCAGATCGGCGAAAGAGACGGCGAACCGATAGTCGCGGATGATGTTGGTGATCAGATCGGCCAACGAATTGCTCCGGTCGTAACTGCGATAAACTGAAGCGCGCGGCCGGGTCGGCGGTGTCTCAAAGTCTGTGGCTACAAACTCGATCTGGTGGTCAACGCCGACGGTCGTGAATATCCGCCGAGTCACGGAGTTGAAGAACGTTTCAGCCAACTCCCAGTCATCCCGGTCAGTGATATTGCCGGAGTAGACTGCCTTCATGCTGGCCCAAATCAGCTTGTCTTCCAACCGATCGGTCAACAAATCACGAATGGCCGCTTCCACCAGATTGACGATCCGCCGGTAGATGAGCAATCGCTCCAGCGCGTCAGCCTGCATGCCGGGCCAATCCTGAGTCTCGAATCTTTCCTGCGCTCGCTGGGTAATCGATCGAAACTGGGAATGGAAGGTTTCGTAAGCTTGTTGAATAGTATTCGCGCCAACGTTAGCCAGACGGCTGTCGCTCAGACGTTGGCTCATAATTCTGAACTGGAACCGGTATTTTTACCCGACCGTCGCCGGCCGAGAGTGATTAGAATCAAGGCCACCGTCAGCACGGCCGCCAACGCCAGCCAGATACTGTAGGGTGAGCTGGTTGCGTTTCCGGCGGTTGTTGATTCACCGACGACCCAGGTGACCGGTGCTGGATCGGCCGCCGGGGGTGGCACCGGCAAGTTCTCAACCGGTGTGTCTTTCCATTTAGCGCCTTCTTCGATGAGCATCACCGGAATGCCGTCACGAATCGGGTACTTATAGCCCGTATCGTCCGAAACCAGCCAACTGCCGTGGACAAGCGTCAATTTGCCGGGATCCGTCCCGTGGACGGCACCTTCCTGAATCGCCTGGGGATCGCGTAGTATCTCCAAAAGGTCAGGGCTAATGGGTAATTGAGTGTCTTGTGTCAGGTTTGTCATTTTGTGTTACTCCCTTGATTGTGGGATCATGCAGCCGTAAGACGACATCCCACCTCTATGACAGGATGATACGACTTCAGAATGATACCTGTCAACCGTTGGAGGTTAGTTGTCGAGCCAGTAGACGGCGGCAGGCTGATCGGCGACGCTAAAGGCCTTAATCGCAGTCTCCAGGTTTTCATAGATGATGATGGGACTGCCGTCGCCAATCCAAACCGAGATGTAATTCCGATCAGGGTATTCCGCGCCTAAGGCCAGAACATTCGATTCCTCCGGAGTTACAGCCACGTTACGCACAATGGCGAAGCGGCGGAATTGGCCGAACAACTCTTGTTGCGCCTCGAGGAAATCCGGCTCGGCCAGGGGGAGTGGAACTCTGGCCCGATCTTCGTCGATCTCATAGGCTAATGCGCGGCCGGCGACGGCGCTGCCGGCTGCGATGGCTGCTGTACTGGCCCCAAAGCGCAGCAAAAACTGCCGGCGGCCCATGATGGATTGGGGATCTTCCTTGATTGTCTCGCGCTCTACGACAAGGCTCGTCTCGAGCAATTCTTCGCCCGGCTCCTCTCCATCAAGGTCTTCAATCACATCATCGTCATCGCTCGGCTCGATCGCCAATACTTCCGGGGGTTGTGGGAGGACCGGAATCATCACCCGGGCAAAGGAATAGCTGAGCGCAACTCCCCAGCCTAAGAACAACAATCCCAGCCAGGCAATGTTGATGGCAGCGGGAAGGATAGACGTGTCTCCGGATAGACTAATGAAGATCATCGGCGCGCCGAATAAAATACCGGCGACCAATCCGACCAATCCATCAATGAAATCCGGTCGATGCTCGCGACCACCGGTGAAAGCGTATACACCAAATCCGACGATGAATGCGAGTACAAAAAACGCGATGATTGCCAGGAATTGATCCACCGTGGTTGCTGGCACCATGGACCCAATTCCAAGGTTATCCAATCCATCGTGAGCTAAATCGGTCGCCGCATTCCAGGGGCCTTGGCCCCTATCCCCCAGCCAGGCCGCCAGATCTGCCGGGACGAACGGTGTCCCCAACCACTCGCTGGCCAGGTATGACACGCCAAGCAAGGCGGCCGTCAGCATGAATATAATGAATAGAGCGTTCCCTATTTTTGGTCTTTTCATTCAGTTTTCCCTCTCTAGCTGAAATTATCCGGCTAGTATTGCAATTATCCTTAAGGCGAGATTTGATCAGTATCGAATCAAGAAGGTTCTCATATTCGATTGCCCGCACACGCTTAAAAAAGCTAGTGGAGAGAGCTTAGGGTCCGGTTCGATTCATTACCCCATTCAGTAAAGGGATAGCATCCGGGGAGGCCAGCAACCAGCGGGCTAGTTCGTCGTGGGGTAGATCAAATCGCCATTGACGATACATTTGTTGGGGTAAATCGCGATAGAAGAGGGCGAGGACTACCGGTACGCTCTCGCCTCGACGATAGCCATAATAGACCGTTGCGAGCACGCCAGGCAAAGTTCCGTTCTTGTAACCCAGGTTACTGAATTCCGCCTGATTGAGCGGAAAACGCATCGGCCATTCCAGGAGTAGGCGGGCCTGATAACTGCTGTCGGCATTGCTAAGGCCGTTCTGCGCCAACAGGGCCATCAGGTCGGCATAGGCACGAGGTGTGCCTTGAGGAGCCAATCTTGAGGCAAAAAATCGTTGGGTATCCATCGCCGGCCGGCGGTTGGCGGAACGCCAAGCGGTTTCGTCCTTGCGAAAGGTTGATTGGTTGGTGTAGGCATCGAACAATAAGGCGATATCGCGACCGTATAATTGCGCGCCTTCTTCACTATCAAGGTAAGCGGACAAGGCGACTCGATCGGCCATTGAAGTGCCCAATGGCCCGCGGGTGTGATTGGCCATCAGGAGGAACTGACCCAAAAAGGTACAGGGGGCGGTGTGGCTGCCGGAATAATCGAGACCCAGGGTCTGGACGGTTTCTTCAATTTTTGCCTGCCCCAGTAAATCATGAAGATAATCACTGGCCGCATTCGAACTGTGACGCATCATCATCCAGGCCACATCTTGCAGGTAGACTGCTGGATTGTTGGACTCAGGGGATAACAAACGATCAGCCTCACGCAACTCGGCTACCGCTCGACGGTGGGCTCCCAGGTCGAAGTTAGGCAAGTAAAAGCGGTCCAGTTCGGATAAGGGAACTACGGTTAACGGATTGATTTCGCCGGCCACAACCGCCTCGACGTAAGCCACCAGAATGATGACCTTGGCCACAGAAGCCAGAGGCATGGGCGTGTCAGCATTCCAGTAGACTCCATTGTCCGACTGACCGGCCTGATAAATCACAAGTCCGACTGATTCCGGAGCATCGAGCAAGCGTTGCATGGCCGGCCAGGCCACGGCGGGCATTGCCGCGCGCAAGGCTTCGACGGCCGCGGGATCCGGCACACTCATTGATTCTGCCAGCACAGGCTCAGCCGGCAGGGAGGGCAGAATTAGGCCGCATGACGGCGATAGTTGCCCGCCATAAAGGGAGGATGAGGTTTCTGGTGGGGTAGGCGTTTGGACCGGCATCTGCGTTGGTAACAGTGTGGATACCGGCGTGGTCGGCGCCGGATCAACCGCCGGGGATGGCCTGGTTGGTGTTGCGGTGGACGAAAGGGCTGGCGCAGTCGAGTAGCCATCAAGACAGGCTGCCAACGACAGCATTAAAATGAAGAACGCCCCGGTTGTCAGAATCGATCGGAGGTGTATTCGCATAGCTAATTGAAGGAGTGATTGGCGGCAGCATCGAATTTGCTCAACGTCGAAGGCCGGATTTTAGCTCATGGCGCTTCACGATGATGAGCGTCATATCATCGAATTGAGGGGTAACCCCGGCGTGGTCATCAATGCTCTCGGTTATATGGCGCACAATGTCAGCCACAGGTTTGCGTGCCGATGCCCTGGCCGCCATGCGAAGTCGCTCAAGGCTGAACTCATCAAAATCTTCATTCATGGCCTCAGTGATGCCGTCGGTATAGAGCAGAATGGTTTCGCCCAGCCGCAATTTGATTGCATAACTTTTCATCAGGATATCGGGCAAAATACCGAGCGCCAGCCCATTCCCCTGGAGAATGTGGAATGTCCCGTTCGGTTGCATCAGTAGCGGCGGGTTGTGCCCGGCATTGGCATAGGTGAGTCGCTCGGTCGCCGGATCCCAGATACCGTAGAACACGGTGACGAATAGGTCAGATTTAGCTTCGCGGCCGATGATTTCGTTCGCGCGCATCAACACGTGGGCCGGGTCGTCGCGACTAAAAGCCACCGTACGCAAGATCGTCCGGCTCAAGGCCATGAACAAGGCCGCGGGCACACCTTTGTCGGCGACATCGGCGATGACAATTCCCCATTTATCATCACCGAGCGGTAGAAAATCATAAAAATCACCGCCAACCTGGCGCGCTGCCCGCCACAGGGTCGCCACCGAACAACCAGGGATCTCCGGGCTGCCGTCTGGCAGAAAGCTGGTTTGAATGGTTCGGGCTACGTCGAGTTCTTGTTGCATGCGGGCGCGGTCGGCTGACTCGCGATAGAGTTGATTATTGACCACCGCTGTCGCAGCTTGTTGGGCGATGCCGTTCAGGATGCTGATGCGCCGGGTCGAAAATGGGGAGTTGCTCAGGCGATGCTGCCGCAAGCCGATTATTTTAGCGCCGACCAGACGGCCACGAGCGATGAGCGGAAAATTGTAAGCCGTCGAGGTGTGTAAAACCGTCTCAAGCCAGGTTGGCATGCGCAACGGATAATAAGTGGAGGCCGATGAGCGAGGTGAGTCAAATTCGGCTGCCAACTGAGGCGACATGTCGAGGAATTCGTCGCGATCGATCTCCAGAGTTTCTACCAAACCACGCCCCATGGTGCTGATCCCGTAACTGGGCCCGACCTGAAAAATCTGACGGGTTTCATTCCAGACCAGAATAAAAACCGAGTCGACGCCGACGAGCATAGGCACAAGCCGCACAATCGTGTCCAAGATTTCATTCAAGTCAAACAAGCTGTTGACGGCCTCGGCGACCTGCAATAAGGCTGTATTGACCCAGGCTTCTTCCTGCTGGGCGATGCGCAGTTGGGCACTTTCCAGCGCCTGGGATGTTTGCCGGGCAATGTTTTGAAACAATTCGACCCGACGAGGGGATATCATCTGCAGCAAAAGGGGATCATTTGGCTGATCTTGACACGGCGAGTCCGCCCCCGGATCGACAATCATCGCGCCTAGCGCCTTGCCCGGAGCACTCGTTAAGGGATAAATTTGCAGGCAATCTACCGTGAAAGGCGGCCGATTCGGCGGGTTTCTCAGCCAGTTGGGGATAATTGCCGTAACCAGGATCTCGCCACCGACGTGCACAGCATCCAGCGACCCCCAGTCGCCGATAGCGATATTCAAATCCTTGAACCATTCTTGCTCATCACCCAATCCGTCGACCAGTGCCACTCCAAGGTAGCTCTCGTTCATCTCGTCCCACAGAAGAAAGCCGCAAACCGATGTTCCGGTCAGGAGAGGTCCCAAACGGGCCACGGCGGCCAGCATCTCGCCCAGATCATCGTAACGGCTGATGGCTTCGGCTACCTGAAGTTGAGCCGTTGTGATCCAGGCCTGCTCTTGTTCGCGAGCCAATTGTTGGGCTTTGTATATCGCTGTTGCAACCTCGGCAGCCAAGGCGTCGAGAACCACTTGTTCCGTCGTTCCAAATGCGCCTATTTGCGAACTTTGCACATCCAATACACCCAGAAGTTCATTATTGACGATGAGCGGGATGGCTATCTCGGCCTGTGTCGGTTCGTTAACATCCAGCGGCACGTTGTCGAGATAAGACACAAAACGTGCATCCTCCGGCGCACTATTGACCACCACAGTTTGGCGTGTAGCAGCGGCTGTCCCGATAATCCCCCGACCGAATGGCAGACGCACAGGCCAGTAGGACTGCTTCCCCTCGCTGGACAAAGTGTCATCGCCTCTACGGCTTGGATTCAATTCCGGAATGGTGCTGGCCTGTACAACGACCTCATTGCTGGCTGGGTTGACGCCAAATACCGACACGGGATGAAAGCCGAACGTCTGCCGCGTGAGATGTACTGCTTGCTCGAGAATTTTATCCAGTTCATTAACGGCGTTGACCTGGCGGGCAACGCGGGTCATTAGTTCCAGATGGGCGGCCCGCATTCTTTCTTTAGCAAACAATTGAGCGTTAGCGATGGCTGCCGCCGCCTGATTGGCCAGAATGGTCAGGCGGCGCAAATCCTGGTCGCTAAAATGGTTGGGCTGGCTGCTTTGAGCGGCCAGAATACCGATGGCTTTTTCGCCGCTGATGAGTGGTAAAAACAGAGCGGAGCGTGGTGGGGTGTCACTGACATAGATCGGACGCGCCGGGAGCTGAGCCATTTCCCGGGTGAAATCGCGAACCAACAAAGCCTCACGCGTATCACGCACCCATCCCACCAGGCCAGTTGATGCTTCAGGATCAGTGTGATCGGTGTCCAAGACAAAGCTTTGGGGAGTCGCCTGTTCGACACCATCGATGGTCCAGTACAGAATTTCGTAAAAGCCGTTGTCGAACAGGCCTAACTGAAACGTGCGATTGTCGATAACCTGGCCGGCCTGGTGGGCAATCAACCGGCAGAGAGCATCCAGGTCCAATTCAGCGGCCAGTAATGCCCGTCCGGCATTGCTGAGGGCTTCCAGCTCGGCGATCCGCTCCATCAGCAAACGGCGCGAGCGCCGACGGCGCAGAAAAACTGCGATCAGAGTCGTGATGGTGCCGGCCAGAGCGGCTACGACAAGCAGCAGCGTAAGGAAAGCACGATCATCCGGGGTGAATGTGAACATGGCCGTCAGGCGTTGGATTGCCGGAGGCTACCAGGGACATGGCCCGTCCGGTTAACCGGTGGCTAGAGGTTTTTCTCTTGCCGGCCGACCGCAGGAGCACCGGCACAGTCAGTATAGATGACGAAGACTTGGTCAAACCCAACCATCGCGAATATTTCCTGCAATCGTTGGTTCAGGCCGCAAAGGCTCAAAGATCCTTCCAGGGCTTTAGCCCGCCGCCAGGCACTGACCAAACAGCGCAACCCACCGCTATTGATATAGGTCGTCTGGGTCAGATCAACCAACAGGTTGTTGTGACCGTTTTCCAATAGCTCATCGAGCGTTTCTTCCAACTGTGGAATCAGGCTTTGATCGAGGCGTCCATTGACCCCGACCAGCCAGGTATTGCTTTTGGGCAATTTTTCGTGCCAGACGCTCATTATTCTTCCTTATGCGCCAGCTTTTTGACCATAACCAACTTATTCCCTGATTGCTGATCTGACGTGAAGTGAACCTCATCCATCAAGTTACGGATGAAGTGCCACCCCAGACCACCAATTCGCAACTGGCTTGTCAATTCTTCAGGAGATACGTCATGGTCCATAATGGCTGATGGCGAGGGAACTGAAGTTGGATCAAACGACTGCCCGTTGTCCTGCAACACAATTCGGAAAGCATCACCGTCATTATGGTAGCTGATACTAATGGGGCCGACGCCTTCTTCTCCATAAGCATGCTCAATAATGTTGGTGGTGGCTTCATCACAACATAATTCCAGATGAAAGATCGTGTCCTCGTCGAATCCGGCTTCAGCTGCCCCGTCGGCCACAAACTCGCAAATTCTTCTGATCTCCTTGTAGCGTCCGGGGACAACGAGGACGTTCTCAGTTTCAATGTTGGGCATCGATATTAAGCCTGGTAAAGTGATGCAGTCTTCTTTGGATTTGATCGAACCGGTCAGAAATGGGCCACCCGATCTTTCTAGATGGTGAATAAGGGTTTCAAAGGCGACTAGAAACTACCGACGGCCGATGTTTGGCTATCGTAGACTTGAAAAAGCGAGTCAAGTCCGGCCAGGGACAATACCTCTACAACGCGCTCGGAAGGATTTGCTAGGCGCACATCACCTCTGTGCTTCTTGGTTTCGCGCAACAGGGCGACAATCGCTCGCAAGCCGGCGCTGCTAATATAATCAACGCCGCCCAAATCAAGTACGACATTTTGCTTGCGCTCAGCCACTTCCTTCAGGACGGCATCGAATTCAGCCGCATTGCTGCTATCAATTCGGCCGCTTACAGTCACCAACTCAACGCGCTTCAGATCTTCGACCTGAATATCAACGTGTGATTCAGCCATGTTTACCTTCCTCCAAATTTCAGGGGGTGTATCCTCTAACAAGCAGGCGAATTATACCATAGGATGCCCCTATTCCGTCAACGATGGTCTGATGGTATCATAACGCAGGCATGAAGGCGATAAGAACTGGCTTCGCGGCTGAACTAGAAGCTCACGCCCGCTCGTTGGGCTTTAATCGGGTCGGCGTGATCCCGGCCGGGCCGGCGCGACGGCTTGACGCTTACGTGCGCTGGCTCGAAGCCGGGATGCACGGCGAGATGGGTTATCTCGCGCGACCCGATCGGGTGATCCGTAGGCAAGACCTGGATGAGGTATTGCCCGGAGTTCGTTCGGTGATCGTGGTTGGGGTGGATTATTATGTGGGAGAGTTGCCCATCGAAATGGCTAGCGATCCGTCACGCGGGCGAATTTCTAACTATGCCTGGAATTTGGATTACCATGATGTGATGGCTCCGCGCCTGGCTGCGCTGACTGATTGGTCGCGCCATCGGGGGAAACGGGATGAGATCGCGGCCAAAGTCTATATCGATACGGGCGCCATTTTAGAACGCGATCACGGTGAAACAGCCCGGTTAGGTTTTACCGGAAAAAACACCATGCTCATTGATCCGCGTTATGGGTCCTGGTTTTTTCTGGGGGTGATCCTGACTACTCAGGTGCTTGACTACGACCGGCCCGAGGACCCAACTCCAATGCCCTCCTGTGGTCGCTGTCGCCGCTGCCTCGATGCTTGCCCGACGGCCGCATTTCCGGAGCCTTATGTTCTGGACGCCAGACGTTGTATATCATATCTCACCATCGAGCTAAAAGGCTGGATTCCGGCTGAGTTAAGGCCTCTCATGGGTAACTGGGTTTATGGCTGTGATGTATGCCAAGAGGTGTGTCCATTCAATCGCTTCGCCCGACCCACTGGGGAGCCCGGTTTCCGGCCGGTCAGTTGGGAAGATTGTGCGCCCCCGCTACTCGAGTTGTTGGCTCTGGATGAAATAGAATTTGAGCGACGTTTTGGTTCCGGGCCGATTGGACGAATCAAAAGAGCCCGATTGGTTCGCAACGCTTGCGTAGCCGTCGGCAACTGGGGAAGCTCGCGAGCAGTGCCTTCGTTAGCCCAGTTACTCAATGATTCGGAGCCGATCGTGCGTGGGCACGCCGTCTGGGCTCTGCACCGGATTGGTGGGGAACCAGCCCGCCGCGCGCTGGCCGGCGCTCTGGATCATGAGACGAATAATGACGTTCGCCGAGAGCTAACGAGTGAGTAGCCGTCCATAAGATGCCACACCGCCGGCATCCTGCTAAAATTCGCAAATTCTAAATTTCAACGGCCGCGAACCTGGATTCTCGGCTAACTGGACATCCATTGTTCTTATGGCCCAAGTAGAAAAGAAATCCCTCCCTTCTACCCTCTACACGGAAGAATACTTTCTGACGGCATGTGAGGGATACGATGTTTTTCTTGAATCAGAGGGCGCCCACCTGTCGCGGCGATTGCGCGATGCCTTCGCCCTAGCTGACGTCCGGGCCGGGATGCGCTTACTGGATGTCGGCTGCGGCCGGGGCGAGATATTGCGCCACTGCATGAACCTCGGCGTAGAGGCCCATGGCATGGATTATGCGGCCGTCGCCACCTACATGACGCGAGATGTCGTCAAGGCCGAATTAGAACGCGGTGCGGCCGAAATGATCACGTCTCCCGTCCAACCGGGTGTTTGCCAGGCCGACGCCAAGTTGTTGCCCTTTCCCGGCAATTACTTCGATCGGGTACTCATGTTCGATGTGGTCGAGCATTTGTTCCCTTGGGAATTGCAGCAGGCGCTGGTAGAGATCGGCCGCGTTCTGAAGCCGGGCGGCCGGCTCATCATCCACACGGCCCCTAATCGCTGGTATGATGCCTACGCCTACCCCTGGGTGCGGCGCGTGCGCACGCTTTTGGGCGAAGGCGAAAAATACCCCAAAGACCCGCGCGCCATCACGCCCGTCAATCAGGATGTCCATGTGAACGAGCAGGACCTGCTCAGTATGCGCCGCGCCTTGAAAGCTGGCGGATATACGCGCATCAATGTCTGGCTTGATTCTCCTCCGCAGAATCGTGAGGAATCGCTTCTCTTATCGGGGCTACGACAGGTGGCTTTTAGCGTGCCCCCGTTTCGCTGGTTCTTCGAGCGCGAGGTCTTCGCCGTAGCCGAGCCGATTAAACAAGCTCCTAGCCAATGACATCTTCTCCGGAAACGACCGGTCCCGCTCGCTATCGACGGCTGTTGATAGTTGTTCTGCCTGTCTTGCTCGTTTTGTTGATCGGGTTTGGGTTGCGTGTCTGGAACCTGAACGGCATTCCACCTGGCCTGACGCATGATGAGGCCAACCACGGCCGGGAAGCCATCGATATCCTAAATGGAATTCTGCTCTACTTTTTCCCGTTGAATTACGGGAGCGAACCTCTATACAGCTACACGGTCGCCTTGAGCATGGCCTTGTTCGGGCAGGGATTATTAGCGCTTCGATTGGTCAACGTCGTATTTGGTGTGGCGACCATCGCCGTAACCTACTTGTGGGCTACACCGCGACTTGGCCGCCCGACCGCGTTGCTTGGTGCGGCGCTGCTGGCCGTCTCGTTCTGGCCTCTGGCCACCAGCCGCGAGGCATTGCGGGCAGGGATGTTACCCTTTTTTATGGTGCTGGCTGTGTGGTTTTTCTGGCGCATTCTTGAGAGGACCGCCCACAACAAACCGCAACGAATCGGTGATACGGATGATGAGAGCAATTCCGGGTCCGTGGGAGGTCACTTATCATTCGCCATCCGAGACTCATCACTCATCATTCTAATCACCGGCTTCGGCGTTGCGATTGCTTTGACGCTCCATACCTATCTGGCGGCACGGGTGAGCTGGTTGTTGTTTCCGGTGTTCATGGTTTATTTGAGCTTTTTCCATCGGTCGGTTTTTCGCCGATCCTGGCGGCCGATAATGCTGGGGCTGGCGCTGGCCGGAGTACTGGTGGTGCCAATGTTCCTTTATCTTCGCGCCCACCCGGAGATGCAAACAAGGCTGGATATGCTCGACCGTCCTCTGCAAGCCATTGCCGCCGGAGAGTGGCGACCCATCCTGACTAACTTTCGCGACGCCGTGCTGGCTTTTGTATGGCCGGGATATGGCGACGGATTTTTGGCTTATAACATTCCCGGCCGGCCGGTCTTCGATCAGGTATCGGCCGTGTTTTTCGTTGCCGGGCTGGTAGTGTGCTTGTGGCGCTGGCGCCAGCCCGCCTATGCGTTCTTGCTTTTATGGTTACTGATCGGCATTATTCCGTCCCTGATTACCGGATCCATGGCTAACACCACGCGCAATATAGCCGCCCTCCCGGCCGTTTTTCTCATCGCCGCGGTTGGTTTTGTAGTCCCGGCCACCTATTTGATGAGCCGTTTTCTTGGAGTCGATCCATCGCGGCCAGAACCCGACCAGACCCCTAAACTCGTCCTATCCTTCTTCATCACTATTCTTGCCCTTGCCTGGGTCGTCTGGGCCGGCTGGCAATCGGGTCGCGATTACTTCCTCCGGTGGGGCGACTCCCCAGAGGTCAGAGGAGCGTACCAGCACACGTTGGTGAGCGCTCTTAATCATCTTGAAGTTCAATATGCTGATGCCGTACCTCTCGTCTTTTCCAGCGTTTATCCCGGTCCGGCGCATGATTCGTCGATTACATTGGTGCTGGCCTCGGACAGGTTGGCTGCCAGCCAGACCGCGCGCTGGATCGATGCGCGATACGGGTTCGCCTTGCCCCGCGATGAAGGAACGCTGATGATCATTCCATCATCCACACCCCCCCATCCGGCGTTCGACCCCTGGTTGCAACCGGTCGAACAAATCACTTTGCGGCCGAACGATCTGGATCCTTCTTTTACTCTTTATAAAATTGATGCTGAGCAAGTACAGGCCGGCATCCAATCGATCAAGGTCATCGAGCCGCCGGCTGTGTTTGGTGGGGCGGTCGAGTTGATCGCTGCCGATTGGCTGGCCAAATCAATCCCGGCGGGCGAGACGACCGAACTAGTGACCCTGTGGCGCGTGCTCGATCCGTCGCTGGCCGGTCCAGCCGTCCCGCCGGCCTTCGAAACCGAGGCGATGATGTTTACCCACGTACTTGATCCGGGCGGACAAATCCTGGCCCAACGCGATAGCCTCGACGTGCCCTCGTGGGCCTGGCTGGCAGGCGATCTACTGGTTCAAATTCACCCCCTCACAGTGCCTGACGGAACACCGCCAGGCCATTACCAGGCCGTGGTCGGAATATATGACCAGGGATCAGGCCGGCGGTTGGCGGTGGGCGGGGAAGATGTAGCCGCTGTGCCGCCGTTGGTTGTCGTTCCCTGAGAATTCGAAATGCCATACTAAGCAGGCTTGGCAACCGGGTTGTTCCGCTTTATGATTGTGTCTGATGAGCCGCAAGAAGTCACCTGAGGAATTGAGTTCGGTGGAATTGGAACGCCTGCTTTACCGGCGGCGGTCCGCCGAGCGCGAGCAACGCCTGCGCCGGGCCAAAGCCGACGGCCGAATCGTTGTGCCGCAGGGGTATGCGAACACCTCCGATGACGAGGACGCCACTGACTACCAATCTTTGCCGCCCGGTACATCCGCCAGGTCCCTCTGGCGCCGCCTGGCCGATCATGCCTTGCTACTGCTGGAGATTGCCGCCGTAGTCGCGCTGTTAGTGATTATCGGCAGTTTGTGGGCAACCAATCGGCAGTTGAATCGGGAGTTAGCCGCTGTGCAAGCGGCCCAGAGTGCGGCCCTGGCATTGCCGACGGCGACGGCTATGCCGGTCATCGGGGTTGTCCTGCTGCCCGGCGGCCACCCGCCGCCGGTAGACGGCCGGCCACCGGAGCCGGGTGAAGCGGGTGGGATTCCGGCCCACTTATTGCCAGCTGTCAATGCCTACATACCGCCACCCATTCCTACACCAAGCCCGGAACAGGCGCGTCGAATCGAAATTCCAATGATCAACGCCGATTATCCCATAATTCAGGGTGATGGTTGGGAAGAGTTGAAGAAAGGGATCGGCCAATACGCTGCTTCCGGGCAGGTTGGCCGGCCGGGCAATGTCGTGTTGTCCGGCCACAACGACATCTACGGCGAACCGTTTCGTTACCTGGACCGGCTGAGTACCGGAGACGAAATCATCATCTCGACAGAGAGCCAAGGCTACACCTATGTCGTTCGTGAAATACGAGTCGTGGAGCCGACCGAAGTCTGGGTCATGGGGCCAACCGATCACGCCCAGGTGACCCTCATTTCCTGCTACCCTTACCGGGTAAACACCCGGCGCATTATCGTGTTTGCCGATTTATTAGATTCATCGGCTGGACGTGACGCTTTTCCCCTGGTGGGCTATACTTCTCCGGCGGTCCCCGGGTAGGAACCGCTGCTGTTATTCCAGAAAGATTATGGCCAAGAAATCTAAGCGTAACCGATCCAGACCAGCGACCAGACAATCGGTGGCAACCAAGCCACAACCCGTCGAAACGATCGAGCCGGTGCTAGGAGAATCGTCGCCCAAACCGGCAACGGCGGCAAAACCTAAGCGTAGCCAGGCCACGGCCGAACGCATGGAGGATGAATACGCCTTCATCATCGGCGATTTGCGGCGCGTGTTGATCCTGGCCGCGGTGATGTTTATCCTGCTCATTAGCGCTAACCTGATTTTGAGCCGGATAGCTTTCTGAGGGTTTGACGAAGCCATTCCCCTGTGTTAAGATAATGGTTTAGACTGCGTAATTTGGATCCGTTGATTAAGTTACCGGATTATTATGGTTTATGCTGTTGCTGAGGTTCAGAAGCAGCCCCAAAGGATTTACTAGATTAAAAGAGTAAGACGTCCACAAGTAAAACCAGCCATCACGATTGACTACCGGATCAATCGGCAAATCAGGGCTCGCGAAGTCTTGGTGATCGATCATAACGGAGTAAATCAGGGGGTAATGCCCTTTTTCGATGCGTTGCGCATCGCCGAAGACGCGGAACTGGACCTGGTAGAGGTGGCTCCCAACGCGAATCCGCCTGTTTGCCGGATTCTGGATTTCGGTAAGTTTGCTTACGAGCAAACTAAAAAAGAACGCGAAGCTCGCAAGCATCAGAAAAAGATCGAGATTAAGACGATCCGCCTGACGCCGCGAACGGACGATTACCATATCGATATCAGCGTGCGTAATGCACGAAAATGGCTTGAAGAAGGCAAGAAGGTCAAGTTCATGGTCCGGTTCAAGGCGCGGGAAATATCCTACCCAGAACTCGGCCAGAAAGCCCTTCAGGAAATTGCTGATGCCTTGACTGACATTGCGGTTGTTGAACAACAGCCGGTATTGGAGGGGTGGCGTATGACTCTGGTAATGTCTCCGGAAGTCGCCACATCAAAAGGCGGAAGCAAGCCTGTTCCGGAGAAGGAAACCGGCTAACTGTGACAAAAGAAGCCCTGAGGGGCTTTTTTTTCGGGTGATAGCGCTCATCGAGACGAGTCGGCGAGTATTAACTCATCGCTAAATTTCAATAAGGGATAGTAGCATGCCAAAGGCAACGAAAAAATATAAGTTGAAGACGTACAAGGCGGCCGCCAAACGTTTTCGCGTGACCGGCACTGGAAAGATTCTCCGCACCAAAGGCGGCAAGAGTCACTTGCGCCGGCGCAAGTCAAAGCGCGCTAAGCGGTTGTTTTCCGAGATGATTGAAGTTACCGCCCCCGGCGATCGTCGCCGGATCAGGCGGATGGCTCCCTATCTGAAGATATACAAGGCCAATCCCCCGGCCTAAATTGGAGATTGTTTGAGTCACTCGATCGCTGCCTGGCCTCGCGCCGCAAGGAGTTGCTGAGCGTCCAGGCTATCATAAAATGCGAGGTAAAAAGTAAATGCGAGTAAAAGGTGGTTTTGTAACACGTCGTCGTCATAAGAAGGTCATCAGCATGACCAAAGGCCAGTGGGGCACCCGCAGCAAGCTGTTCCGCCGGGCTAATGAAGCGATGATGAAGTCGTACTTCTATGCCTATCGTGACCGCCGGAACCGGAAGCGTGACTTCCGCCGGCTGTGGATCGCTCGGATCAACGCGGCCTCACGGATGCATGGGCTGAATTACAGTAACTTCATGCATGGCCTCAAGCTGGCCGATGTAAAGCTGGATCGCAAAGCGCTGGCCGACCTGGCCGTGCGCGACGAGGCGGCGTTTTCGGCCGTGATCAATGTCGCCAAGAACGCTTTGGCCTGATCCCTCAAGTACATCTATTAATTAGAACCTGGTGCCACACGCTCGTCCGTGTGGCATTTTTATTTCCTCG
>JAWOHK010000141.1:0-6300 GCA_046485205.1 Chloroflexota bacterium
AGTTTGGGCGGCGTTTGCCCGAAGGCGTCCTGATCGACATGCCTTTACGCCGCGAGGACCTGGCCCAAATGACAGGCACCAACCTCTACAGCGTCAGCCGCATCCTGAGCAAATGGGAATCGAATGGCCTCATCGCTACCGGCCGCAAGCAAGTAACTTTGTTAAAGCCCCATGACCTGGTGGCGTTGGCCGAGGATATCCCGCTTCCTGGAAAGTCCGGCGATAGTCAGTCCGGAATCAACTTCGATACTCTCCATTAATCTGTGCTGTTATTTGCATAATCGCAAAGAACAATAACTTTATATCCGTTACCCTGTCGGTACAGTTTTTATATCTGAACCACGTGGTACACGTTTTGCCTGTGCCACCACCAGGAGATACGGAGAATGAGACTAAGCAGATCTATACCCCGACCCTTTCTATTGGTAACGGCGCTGGTAATCCTGGCGCTAACGGCTGTGCTTTTGGCCAGTTGTCGCGACGCCGAGCAAGCCGCTTCCAGCGTCCAGATCAGCGACGCGCAAGTCGGTGGCGCGACCGACGACATCAATGCCATTATCCAGGCCCGCGAGTTATCCCCGAGCGATGTGGCCGCCGCTCTCAAGACCTACATGCCCAGCGGTCGTCATGACGAGTACATTTTGTTCGCGTCCGGCGGGCATTCCGGCCAGGTATTTGTCATCGGCGTGCCGTCCATGCGGCCGCTCAAGACGATCCCTGTCTTTACGCCCGACCCCTGGAGCGGATACGGCTACGGCGAAAAAGGCACCATGGCTGTTTTGGCAGGTGGCGATTTCAGCGACGAGTTACCCATCACCTGGGGCGACACTCACCACCCCGGTCTCAGTGAGACAAACGGGGAGTACGATGGCCAGTTCCTCTTTATTGGTGATAAAGCCAATTCGCGGGTTGGGGTCATCGATTTGCGTGACTTTGAGACCAAGCAAATTGTCAAGAATCCGCTAACCCTGAGCAATCATGGGGGCGCGTTCGTGACTCCGGATACGGAATGGGTAGTAGAAGGTGGCCAATACGCCGCCCCATTCGGTTTCCGATATGCTTCGATTGAAGAATATGAGACGGAATACCAGGGCATGGTGACCTTCTGGAAGTTCGATCGGGAGGCTGGTCGCATCGATTACGACAACTCCTTTGCCCTGGAGTTACCGCCTTACTGGCAGGATCTGTGTGATGCCGGCAAGCTGGTTTCCGACGGGTGGGTCTTCTGCAATTCCATCAACACCGAGCTGGCCACCGGCGGCATCGAGCTGGGCAACCCGCCCTTTGAGTCCGGCGTGTCGCAGAACGACATGGACTTTCTGCATATCATGAATCTTAAGAAAGCGGCCGAAGTGGTGGCCGCGGGTGGAGCGGTGGAAGTCAATGGTTTCGATGTGATCCCGCTGGAGACCTCTATCGCTGAAGGCCTGCTCTTCTTCGCACCGGAACCAAAAAGCCCGCATGGCGTTGACGTTTCCCCCGGCGGCGAGTATATGGTCGTCTCGGGCAAGTTGGACCCCCATGTGACCGTCTACAGCATGGAAAAGATACTTGCCGCCATTGAGGCTGGGGCGACTGACTTTGATCGCTATGGTGTCCCGATTCTAGACTTCGACGCGGTGATGGAGGCTCAGGTGGAATTGGGGCTGGGGCCGTTGCACACCCAATTCGACAATATGGGCTACGCTTACACCAGTCTGTTCCTGGATTCGGCCGTGTCGCGCTGGACGCTGGGCGGCCCTTATGAAGACCTGAACGACGACCCACCTTGGTCATTGGTCACCAAAACGCCGGTGCAATACAACATCGGTCACCTGGTGACCGTTGAGGGCGACACTGTCAGCCCGGACGGCGGCTATCTGGTGGCTATGAACAAGTGGGCGGTCGATCGCTTCTCCCCTGTTGGCCCGTTGCTGCCGCAGAACTTCCAGTTAGTGGACATTTCCAGCCCTGGGACGACGATGCCGGTGCTCTATGACCTGCCTATCGGCAACGGCGAGCCGCACTATGCCCAGATCATCAAGGCCGATAAGTTATCGCCGTGGGATGTCTATCCCGAAGTCGGCTGGGATCCGCATAACAATGAGGTTAGTCCTTATCGCACTCTGCAAGGAGAAGAACGCATCGTGCGTGACGGCAACAATGTCGAGATCTTCATGACTGCCATCCGTAGCCACTTCCATCCGGAGCGAGTCGAGATCAGGAAGGGCGATCACGTCACCTGGCACATTACCAATGTCGAGCGTGCGCTGGACGCCACCCACGGCTTCAACATTCCGGCCTACAACATCAGCCTCAGTCTGGAACCGGGGGAGACAGGCTCCTTCGAATTCGAAGCGGTTGAAGACGGCGTGTTTGTCTACTACTGCACCGAGTTCTGCTCGGCCCTCCATCTGGAGATGATTGGCTACATGATGGTTGAGCCTTCTGAATAACCAGCCGGCGGGAAAGGTTTGTACTCGCTTTCCTCACTTGTGAAGGTCGGAGCGATCAACCCGCTCCGGCCTCCGCAAAATTGGACTAGAAAGCTTTTAAAGCCATATCATGAGTAACCTGATTAAAAAAATTGCCGGACCCCGCGCACCGCAGGATGTGCCTGAGCCGGATCGGATGCGCTATTACCTGCCCAATATCCTGTTAGGCGCGGCGGCGGTTTTGCTGCTGATGTCGATGTTCCTGCCCTACTGGAAAATGACCTTGCTGGCTCCCCAATATCCGGGCGGGTTATCGGTCGAAGTTTATGTCAATCGACTGACCGGGGATGTCAACGAGATCGATGGCCTCAACCATTATATTGGTATGCGGCCGCTGGGCGAGGCCGCTCAACTGGAACGTGCCGTCAGCATGGTCGCGGTGAGTTTCCTGGTCTTGCTGGTGCTGGCGGCGATTTTTGTCCACTCGCCCTGGGCGCTGTTACTGGCTATGCCGGCCATTCTTTGGCCGTTCATCTTCGTCGGTGACATGTACTATTGGATGCGCAATTTCGGGCTGAATCTGGACCCGACCGCTCCACTCAGCAGTTCCATCGAGCCTTTCGTGCCACCCATTCTGGGTTCGGGCATGGTCGGCCAGTTCGAGACCATCGCCTCGTTTGAGATTGGCCTGTGGATGGCCTTTGCCGCGGTGGCTTTGATTCTGGCCGGACTTTATTACCAGCGCCGGGCCTATAAGCCATTGGTGGAGGCCGGTACATAGTTGGTACTTCAGTGCCTAATTGGGGCGATGAATCGCCCACTACGAACGAGGGCGAAGAATCGCTTACCGCGAACGGTGAGGATAAGGAAAAAGGTAATGAGACGTCTGGCGATTGTGGTTATAGCGATCATCATTCTGCTCCCGGCCAATCAAATGGTTCTGGGTCAATCCACAATTCGCGTGCCGGCCGAAGAGCTGCCCGCGGCAATTGAGGCCGCGCAACCCGGTGACACCATTGAGGTGACCGGCGGCGCCTATCATGGCAACCTAGTGGTTGACAAGTCGCTGACGCTCATCGGGCACGATTGGCCGGTGCTCGACGCCGAATATTTCGGAACTGTCTTGCGCGTCACGGCCCCCGACACCACTGTACGTGGCTTCGTCCTGCGTAACTCCGGCGACAAACTCCTCACCGAAGATTCCGGCATTGATATCGGCGTGCCACGAGTCGTGATCGAAAATAATAAACTAGAAGACGTCCTCTTCGGTATTTATGTTCATTCCGGACCAGACGCCCTCTTGCGCGGCAACGAGATTGACGGCAAAGACCTGGACATCGCCCGGCGTGGCGATCTGATTCGCATCTGGGACAGCAACCGCGTCGTCATCGAGAACAACATCACCCGTAATGGTCGCGACGTGGTGTTGTGGTATTCCGAAAATCTGACCCTGCGCGGCAACACGTTCGCCGACGGCCGCTACGGGCTTCACTTTATGTACTGCGACGATGCCCTCATTGAAGGTAATCGCCTGACCCACAACTCGGTCGGCGCTTATCTGATGTACGGCCGGCGCATGATCCTGCGCGACAATTTACTGGCATTCAATCGTGGCCCAAGTGGCTACGGCCTCGGCTTGAAGGATATGGACGACTCGATCATCACCGGCAACCGTTTTCTGGATAATCGCGTCGGGGCGTTCGTCGACGGCTCGCCGCGCGAGATTGACAGTATCGGCCTCATTGAGGGCAACCTGTTTGCCTACAATGATATCGCCCTGGAGATGCTGCCGTCGGTTCGGCACAACCGGATTTGGGACAATAGCTTCATTGAAAATGAGCAACAAATGGTTATTGCCGGGGGCGGCCGGCTGGGTGAAAACGAATGGACGCCGGATGGCCGGGGTAACTTCTGGAGCGATTACGCCGGCTACGATGCCGACGGCGACGGCCTGGGCGATCTTCCGTACCGCTCCCAACGACTTCTCGACAGCCTTCTCGGCCAGCAACCAGAGTTGCGCCTGTTTCTTTATAGCCCGGCTGTCAACGCCGTTGAATTCGCGGCCAGGGCTTTTCCGATGATCCGGCCGCAACCCATCCTGGAGGACACCGCGCCGCTCACAGAGCCGGTCTTTCCCACCGGCGCGCCGCTGCCGACCACAGGTGATGAGGGAGTGTTATGGCCGATCCTCCTGTTGCCGCTAGGCCTCATGTTCGTGGGGGGTGTCATGCGACTGGGGCGGGGGCGATACCGGATGCCCGTGACCACCCAGACACCTGTATTGAAACCCGGTTTGAGCCACGGAGGCCGAACCCATGACCAATAAAACGATTGAAGTAAGAAATCTGACCAAACGTTTCGGCCGGTTTATGGCCGTCGATAACTTGTCGTTTGCCGTCGCACCGGGTGAGGCAGTGGCCTTGTGGGGAGCCAACGGCGCGGGCAAGACGACAGTCGTGCGCTGCTTGTTGAATTTCTTTCCCTACGAAGGACAAATCACCGTCGGTGGGCTGGACCCGCGCAAATGTAGCAAGAAAGTGCGCCGGTTGATCGGTTTTGTCCCTCAGGAATTGAGTTTCCACGACGATTTGTCGGTGGCCGAGACATTGATCTTCTATGCCCGGCTTAAGAAGGTACCCGCCGGTTTCGATTTTGAACCATTGCTGGCCCAATTGCGCCTGGCGGAGTACGTCGACAAAAAAGTGGGCGAATTGTCCGGCGGGTTAAAACAGCGACTGGCTCTGGCGGTTGCGTTGCTCTCTGATCCGCCAATCCTGGTCCTGGACGAGCCGACGGCCAGCCTCGACATCCGCGCCCGCGAAGATTTTCTCCTTTTGCTGCGCGGTCTGAAACACGAGGGCAAGACGATGATCTTCTCCTCCCACCACTTGGAGGAGATCACCGCGCTGGCCGACCGGGTGCTGTTGCTGGAAAGCGGTCGCCTGGTGGTTGACGCGCCGCCCGACCAGCTGGAGAGGCGCTTGGGTTGGGAGACTACCCTGCACCTATACCTTCCCGAAACGGGCATCGATCCGGCCATTGAGACACTGGCCGGGCTGGGCATGCTGGTGAGCCGGAACGGCCGCGGGGTGCGCGTTCAGGTCGCTCCGGGCAAGAAGGGTCATGTGCTGCGCGTCCTGCAAGACGCCGGGGTCATGGTCGAAGATTTTTCGGTGGAGTAATCGCGATGGATTTTGGAACGGTTTTCATTTTGATTCAGAAGGAATTGCGCGATGCTTTTCGCAATCGCTGGTTCCTGCTTTACTCCCTGGCTTTCGGTATTTTATCGATGGGTCTGGCCTGGTTCTCGGTGTCAGGCGCGGGCAGCTTCGGGGTGGCCGGTTTCGGTCGCACCACGGCCGGCTTAATCAATCTCATTCTCCTCATCGTGCCTCTCATGGGGCTGACACTGGGCGCGCTTAGCCTGGCCGGGGAGCGCGAAAATGGCACGTTGTCCTATTTGCTGGCTCAACCGATCAGCGGCGGCGAGTTATTGCTGGGCAAATTCGTGGGGTTGGCGCTGGCCTTGGCCGCCGCGCTGGTAATCGGCTTTGGCCTGACCGGCACGCTGATGGTCGTCGCCGGTGGTGGGGGCGACTTCGGCATCTATCTGACTCTACTAGGCCTCTCGCTATTGCTCGCGCTGGCCAGTCTAAGCCTGGGTCTCCTGATATCGTCCGGGGTGAAGCGAGCATCGACGGCCGTTGGCCTGGCCCTCTTTGTGTGGCTCGTCCTGGTCTATTTCGGCGATCTGGGGCTTATGGGCACATCGCTGGTCATGAAGCTCAAGGTCGGGCAACTATTCAGCCTGGCTTTAGCCAATCCCTTGCAGGTCTTCAAAATCGCCGCCGTGCTGGAATTGCGCGATAACCTGGAAGTACTGGGA
>JAWOHK010000196.1:0-30099 GCA_046485205.1 Chloroflexota bacterium
CACCGCGATGATCTTGTCGGCCGCCGGCCTGGTGACGGGCGTCTATGTGGTTGAGACCATCTTTAACTTCAAAGGCTTGTCCGAATTGATCACCCGGGGGTTTTTCTACGCGCCTGACGCGTCGCTGGTGATGGGCTTTGCGGTCATCAGCGTGTTGCTGGTGCTGCCCATCATCCTGTTCTTTGATTTAATGCGTGTTTTCGTCGATCCGCGGCTGCGCGAGGAGGGATTGGATATTTAATGGTGGAGGATTCATGACCCATTGGCGGCGCTTTTTCGGCCGGTTGCCCAATCTGATCGGGCTGGGACTGGTTTTGTTGTTTGTCCTGGTGGCGATCCTCGCCCCGCGCATCGCGCCACCGGTTGACCCGAGTATTCCCTGGCCGTTCAAGAGTTACGGCCAGAGATTCTCGCGCCAACCGCTACCGCCCGGCCCGGAGATTCCGTTGGGCACCACGCCCCAAATCCAGAATCTGCCCCAATACGGTTTCTTGCCCGGACAGGACGCTTCGCACCAATGGGATGTCTTTTACACGCTGGTATGGGGAACCCGTTCGGCCTTGCGCTTCGGCCTGGTGGTGGCGCTATCGACAGCTTTAATCGGTCTTGTCGTAGGTACGGTCAGCGGTTATATCGGTGGCACAACCAGCATGGTGGTGATGCGGCTGACCGATGCATTTCTGGCCTTTCCGGCCATCGCCGCCATCTGGGTGATCCAGAGAACCTTCTATAACAACCTGTATAACCCGTTTATAGAACCGCAAGCTTTAACAGGATGGGAAACCTTGCTCCAAAACTGGCAGATCGACCCAATCATGATCGCCTTGATTTTTTTCTCGTGGATGCCCTACGCCCGCTTGATGAACGTGCAGGTACGCCGGGCCAAACAGGCCGAGTATATTCGGGCGGCCGAATCGATGGGCGCGACAAGTGCGAGAATCATCTGGCGTCACCTGTTGCCGAATACGATATCGCCCGTGGTGGTTCTCGGCGCGCGCGATGTCGGCGGCATGGTCATCCTGGCCTCGGCGTTCATCTTCATTGGCTTCGGCGGCAATGTCGCCTGGGGAACAATACTGGTTACCAGCCGCGATTACATCATCGGTGTCGGCGGCAATCCGTTCCAGTACTGGTGGACGTTCGTACCCGTGTCACTGGCGCTAATTTTATTCGGTGTAGCCTGGAATCTGTTGGGAGACGGCTTGAACACGCTGTTGAACCCGTATGAGCGATAGACGGCAATGCCAACTCATCATTTGTCCAGCAACTAGTCCACTAAAAACCGGCGAGCCCCCTGGAATCGCTCCCGTAACCAATCATCTGCCTGTACATCGTCAACATACACTCCGTTCCGCGAACGCGAGGAATGGATCATCAGCCATCCATTCGCGCCGGCGTCAGCCCCCAGACTGATACCGACGTGACTGATATCGCGGTGGTCGCCCGAACCGCCGAAATAGAAGAGGTCGCCCGGTTCATAAGGCGGCTCGACCGGCTGGCCGGCCTCGAACTGCATATCGGCATCGCGGGGAATGGTGACCCCGGCCAACTTGTGCATCAGCTGCGAGAAGCCGGAACAATCAATGCCATGAACCGTGCCCCCGCCCCATAAGTAAGGCACGCCGATATAAGCCATGGCGTCGTTATGAGCCAGTTGTCGACGGCGGACCATCATCGCCGGGGAGTCGGCCAGCGACCGCAGATCCATCGGATCGGCAAAGCCTTCGCCGAATGCCCCGCGCACGCGCGCCCAGCCGTTCTCCAGGTCACCGGTTGAAAGTTTCGTTCCGGCAAAAATCCGGGTGACGACCGGCGCCAGATAGCTCGCCTCGCGGTAAACCAGGGTAAAAGGCGCGGCCACCTGGTGGGTCGGCACGTGCTCTGGTTCGGGCAGGCCAAGGTAATGACTGTAAATCCAGCCCAAATACCCATCTTCCAACCGGACGAAGGACCAGCGCTCGCGCGTTTCCAGGACCTCAACGTTCATCCCGGCCAGCACTTGGCTCTGTTGCTCGCTCAGCCAGGACGGCTCGCGCTGGAAGCCGGTCAGGTTGGTTACAACAGCGGATAGGTGCGGTCCGTGGCGACGTAAGACTTGCACGTCGTCGACTTCCCAGTGTATATCGGGCAAGCAGTGACGCAGGTGTTCCAGCGTTGTGACGAGAGTCGTCTCATCCAGGACCCGGCCAGACAAGCGATAGTGGCCATCCCCCGACGCAGCCTCAAGTTCACACAGGTTGAAACGGCCGTCGGCAAATGGTTTTTGCGCTTCGACCAGGGCATCTTTAAGTCGTTGTTCGTCCATAATGGTATATCCACAAATCACACAGACATTGAATTTGGCGGCAAACTTGTGGCGTTGCCACTATTCACCGGCGCGCCGGACTGCGCCGATTCCGGGACGGTCGGGTACGTGAACGCGGCCGTCCTCATCATAGGTGAGGCCATCGAACGGATCATTGGCGATCAGCCATGGCGCGTCCAGGTCGAGCCAGTCGGCCAATCCCATCAGATGGGCCATCGCTGTCGCCCCAAGTGATGTTTCGACCATGCAGCCAAGCATGATTTTCAAGCCCAGTTGTCGTGCCCGGCGCAACATGGCCAGCCCCGGGCCAAGTCCGCCCACCTTCATCAGCTTCAGATTAATGCCGCCCACGCCGGCGGCCGCCAATCGCTCGACATCGGCCAGCGTCTGGACCGATTCGTCGGCGACGACGGGAACCGGGCAGTGGGCTTGCACATATCCCATTCCGGCGAAATCGTCCCTGGCTACCGGCTGTTCAATTAGGACAACATCGGAAAGCATCATGGCATCAATGAGGCGAATGGCCTCATCCGGCTGCCAGCCGGCATTGGCATCGACGTACAGGGTGACATCCGGTCGTGCGGAACGCACGGCGAGAACTCGCTCGACATCACGATCATCAGCCCCGCCGAGCTTAAGTTTAATCACCGAAGCGCCCGTCAGTTCCGCTGCCTGCTGCCCCATCGCCTCTGGTCCATCAATGCCGATTGTGAACGATGTCGGCAACGGGCGGGGCACGGGCAGTTCGAGCAGATCGTAAAGCGGGCGATTTTGACGGCGGCTGAGGCGGTCGTGCAGCGCCAGGTCAAGCGCGGCGCGGGCTGGAGCCGGACCATCAGTGCCTACCCAGCGGTCAATCCCGGCTAAATCATCGGGGAAGGGATCGGTTCGATGGAGTGCGGCCTCCCAGACAGCGGCCATTGCTGTGCCGGAGATGCCATAGTAAGGGGGGATAGTGCCTTCGCCCCAACCTTCGTCGCCGGCCAGCCGCAACCAGTGGGCCGTGCGGGTCGCGCTGGTGCCGTGGCTGACGCGGAAAGGGTTCCGAAGATGCAAGGTAATGGGCTCCCAGGTGAGGTAGTTCATAAGGGTATATTATCCGCAGATCAGTCAGATTGGGCAGATTTCTGGTATGAATAACGCCAGAAGGTTATCCGGCACAATTTCTGGTTGTTGGGATCAGGGTCTCAGCAAAAGTCCCGCGAGCAAGGCGCTGCGCTCGATCATTTTGGAGATAATGACATGCTCGTGACGAGCGTGAGCGCCGTCACCAACCGGGCCGAGGCCGTCGAGGGTAGCCGTGTAGGCGCTAGTCAGGTTGCCGTCTGAGCCGCCTCCGACAGCCGCCTCCTGTAACATTAGCTCCATCTCGCCCCCGACCTCGCGAGCTTGCTGCCACAGCGCCACATTGCGCGGCGTCCGTTCCAGCGGCCCGCGTTCGAAACCGCCGCTTATTTCGACGGTTGTCCCCGGTAGCGGCGCGATTAATCCGCGAATGGCCTCCTCTAAACGGGCGGCGTCGCCCGCAGTCATGGCTCGCGCGTCGACCGCCGCCCGGCATTCCGGGGCAACGACATTGGCCCGCAAGCCGCCGCTGATGATGCCAACATTGACCGATAATCCACGCGGGTAATCGTTGAGCGCCGACAATGACTGAATGAGTTCAGCCATGGCGTGGACGGCGCTGGCGCCTTTCTCTGGCTCCAGCCCAGCGTGGGCGGCCACACCACGAACGATGACAGTAAATTCCCCTGTGCCCTTGCGGGCCGTTTTTAGCTTGCCGTCCGGACCGGCCGACGGCTCCAGGATGAAGGCCCGCGCCGATTGCTGGGCCAGCTCTTCGATGACCGGCCGCGACTCGATGCTGCCGATTTCTTCATCCGTATTTATCAGGAAGACCGGTGTCAGAGGCGGGTCCAGCCCCAACTCCTGTAACGCCCGCAAGGCGAAGATACCCTGTACCAGCCCGGCCTTCATGTCGTAGCTGCCGGGGCCGCGCAGGATATCGTCCTCGATGATCAACGGCATCTCGGCCAGTGTGCCTACCGGCCAGACTGTATCGCAATGGCCCAGGAGTAACTGGCGCGGGCGCTCGCCGGCCGCCGGGTGACTGGCCAGCAACCAGCCGCCAGTCTTCCGACCCGGCGTGTGGCGGACGTCATAACCGAGTTGCTGAAACTGCGCGGCGAGGGTTCTCAGTGGCCCGGCCTGCGTCTCCGGCACGTCAGACGGTGATTCGGCCGCGACCAGATCGGCCAGGAGGGCGACCATAGCCTCGCGATGGAGAGAGAGATGGTCGAGAATAAGGGGGGCGTGGTTCATAATGGGGGTAATCGAATTTGTGTGTACTTGCGCCTCCCTCACAAGTATAACACAGATCGACCTTCTCCCGGCTTGCTCAACCCGAACCTTGGTCTCAGCCTGTTCAGACTGAAAGACGGGTTTCTTCACAAGCGTCAATCGGGAAGAAAGTTCGATTGGACAGGCTCGATGGCGACGGCGCCTGAGCCGTGGTCTGTGGCCGGAACAGCAACGCCGGCTGGTGCGGTTCGCCCGCCACCCAACGCCGCAATTCGGCCTCGTCGATGAACGGGTGCAACAGATGGGCGGCGGCGCGCAGCAGCAGGTCACTGTAGCGGGCCACATCCACCAGCCGGGTATCCGGCGGCGCAGGCAGATCCCAGGCATAGACTCCGGGCTCCCCGCAGGTATAGAGAAAGCGCACCGACTGGCCGGGCCGCAAGTCCTTGCCCGCTGCCGCCAGCTGGTCCAATGCCCGCGCCGCCGGCGATCGCGCCCGGAACTCGCCCGGCAGCCGGCTGATCCGGTGGGTTACCAGCAGGTGCGGCAGCGCGACGCGCCCGGCGCGCAGCTCATTCAGGCTCTCGCGTATCAGGGCCACAATGCCCGGCAATCGGCTCTCCAGCGGTTGGTCGGGCGTCGCCTGGGCCAGGTATTCCAGGAGGCGTGTTTGCGTGACGGCGATGAACGGCGGCGTATCGTGACGGCGGGCCTCGATGCCGCGCATCTTGAACAAACCATCCTGAAAGACGCCGAAGTAACGATTAGCCACCGGCACACGCGGGTCTGACCGCGAGGGCAAAAAGGCGATCCAGCGGTAGATACCCTCCAGAGCGATGGGCAAGCCGGTGCGGGCGCGAATCTCGGCCATCACCGCCTCCAGGTTAGCCGCCGTGCCGTCCGGATGCCGCACCCACAGCCCATCCACGTACATGTGCAGGACGGTATAGCCCAGGTCCTCGGCCGCTTCCTTGGCCCGCAAGAGCATCTCGCGGCCATAGGCCGTTACTGCTTCATGGCCCTCGATACGGCCGAAGCGGGCGTTTTTGTAGCCCAGATAGCCAAAGCAAACGACCAGCAACCACTTCAGAGCCGTGGTGCGCGCCTTCAGTAGCCGGTAGCGGCAGTCGCGGGAATGCATCCCGACCAGTTCCTGCTTCAGTGCGATGCGCTTGGCCAGCAGCGGTTTCAGCGTGGCCGGTACCAGCCCTTCGCGGCTCTGGTCAATGACCATCTCCAGTCCGGGCACAACGGCGCTTTGCTCAGAGTGAATGCAGACCGACTCGGGCGAGATATTGAAGCGGGCCATGACCGAGGGGTACATCGAGGTGAAATCGATTTCGGCCACATCGTGGTGTAATCCTATCAACGGCTGGTAGACCAGCCCACCGCGGTCGGCGTGGATCAGTTCCAAACCGGTCTTGAACTGTTCGGTTTGCTGCTTCTGGTAGGGTACCAGAACGCCTCGTCGCAGCGCGGTCAGGATTTGCATGGCGGTGATCCCGGCGCCGGGCGATTTGCGGGCGATTTCCTGCACCGGCAGCCCGGTCACCCGCGCCTGTTCCAGCACGCCTTCCAGGCCATACTCGCCGAACATCATGGCGTTGGCCTGGTCAATGTGCCAGCGGCCGAACAGGTGAACCTGTTGCCCACGATAAACGACCTGGCCGTAGGTGAAATAGCTGTTGGCCTTGCGGCGCAGCGGCCGGCGAGCGAGATCGCGGTTGAGATTGAAGAAGTCGGCCTTGGCCTGGTGCGCGGCAACCAATATATGGGGCAGCAGCCAGGTGTCGCCCCAGCGGGTAAGCAACAAGTCGGGATCGTGCTGCCGCAACAGCGCCTGCAGCTGAATGAGTAACAGCCGGGCTGGTTCCAGCGGGATTTGGATGGGTCCCGGTTGTCCGGTGACGAGCAGATGAGACGGTGTTTGATGAGCCGGGTTGGTATCGGGCGACATCGCCAGGACTCGCAGCGGCGGATCGACGGGGTACAAGTCCCAGGGCGAATCCAGCGGGCTGATGTGGTCGATAGCGCCAGCGCTATCGACCACCACCCGACAGCGGGCCAGCGGGAACACGCCATAGCGGGCGGCGTAATGCAATGTCAGCGGAATATCGGCGTCATAATAGTCCAGGTCCGGGAAGCGGACCAGCGCGTGCTGGAACAGGCGCTGCTGTTCAACCGGTCCGGCAACCTTGATGGCCATGACAACCAGCGGCCCGGCGAACAGATCAGTGCGTCGTGTGCGGTCCAGGTGCGGCCGCAAGGGATGTGTTCGTAGATAGCGCCAGAGGCGGCGCAGGCATTCCGATGGTCCGGCGGCGTAGAAGGTGACCGGAAAAGGATGCGACAGTTGCCGTCGCTCCCCCGTCCCGGCCAGCAACCAGACTGTCACACCTCCCGGGCAGGCATAGACATCGAGGAGCCAGCCGTCATGCTCAATCATGCAAATATCGTTTCAATCGCTCGATTTCTCCAGCCTGCTCCAGCAACATAGCCAGCAAGATAACCTCAAAGGGCAGGGCGTGGCTGGCCTGGCTGATGGCCGCCGTGTGTTTGCGGGCCGCGGCGAAGAGACCGTCGAAGAGGAGTTGTTCGTCGCGCCGCAACGTTCGCCGAAAGTTGGCGAAGGCGGTTTGTTCTTTTTGAATGATCTGAGTGGTGGTGGCCAGGGTGCGTCCCATAGAATGATCTCCCTTTAAAATAATCCCGGCTGGGTGATGACCGGCTCGCTCTCCCAGGCAAAGACGCGGTCAGCCAGGCCGGTTACCGTGCGCTGCAATTCCAGCCGCCTGTCATTGCGCAGTGGCCGCAGGCTGATCACAACCGGCGCGGTTCGGCGCAGACGTTGCACGTGGTCGAGCACGAGGCCGAGCAGGCGATAACTCTCGCCGTGGCGGACACTCTCATCCTCAAACGTGGTCGTTAGGTCAAAAACAATATGTGGTACGGTCGCGTCAGGCGACTGCTCGAACAGGGCCACGACCTGATAGCAGGTGAACGCGCGAGCGATGTGGATACGGCTCAACGCCTGCTCCAGTTCGACCGTGTGGCGGCGTGCCAGCCGCGCCACGCCGTGGGCGTCATAGCGGTTGCCGGCATCCAGCACGCACAGCGGGCCGGACAGCGCCAGCCGGGTCACGATCATCGTCATCACTTCCAGTGGTGGGGTTTGGAGCACAACCAGCTCTCCGGCGGCCAGGACAGGTATTTCGTTCATGCTCCCAGCCTAGGCCGGTTAACCTGCCATAACCATCCTGTGCGCGGACGGTTTGCGGGATCAATCAGGGCCTAATCCCGGCGGAGGAGGCATGGCTTCGGGGATTAGTCCGGACGGATGAGTGGGGCAGCGAACCTAAAGCGCTTCTATCCAGGCTTGAAAATCCCAACCGGCTAAAGCTAGCCGCAACTCAGCCTTGTTGGCAGCCTGGTACTTGTAGAGAATGCTGCGCATGTGGGAGCGAACGGTGTTGACGGAGATAACCAGTTCCTGGGCGATTTCCTGGTTAGTGTAGCCCAGGCAGGCCAGCGCCGCCACTTGCTGCTCGCGCGGCGTCAGGGTATCCCAGCGGCGATCATTGCGCGCTTGGGTGTAGTTGGCGTTCACGACTGAGTAGAGGGCCTCAGCAGTGAATTCATCGATGGTTTTTCCCTGGGCGGTGGCAAGCTCCTGGAGCATGAGGAACAGTTCGGCCTCGAGTCGAATAAACTGCCGGGGCAGAAGCCGGCGAGTGAGAAGAAATTGCTCCAGCGATGTCATGACGGACCGGCGGCCTGCGCCGCGTCAGACAGAACTTATGTTCTATCAGAAACACGAGTGTATCGCTGGGCGAATGAAAAGGCGTGAATAAAGCGTGAATATCTATGATGCTGCCATGCCGTAGGACGCTACGGCGTGGCTTTAGCTGTTTAACCTATGCTTCGACCCAGGCGATGATCGAACCGGTGCTATTTATAAGCAACTATTTCAACTAACCGATTTGCCTATCGTGGTAAGCTCGACGCAGCCACCGCAAATTGGGCAGCCTCAAATTCGACATCCGCGCTGATCTCGGCTCCGCAGAAGTCCGGCGGCGTGTCCGCCAGAGCCTTCTCTTGTGAAGCATACTCCGCCTCGACGATAATCGGCCCCCCGCCGTGAACAGTCACATTGATGAAATACATCAGGTTGCCTTGCCGATAGTGGTAGCGTTTGCGGATCAGTTGCCGGCCCGGCAGGGTCGCCAACAAGACGTACTCGGCCTCATCGAGATAAATATTGACGATCGGCTCCTCGATTTCACTGGTCTTACTGTACTTCTTGCCGAGTTTGTAGACGTGGCCAACGGCCAAAGACATCTTTCTCAGGCGCAGGCGCGTGTGGGGGAAATAGATGTCGTCAATCAACATGGACTCCAGCAAGCTCAAGTCCGGCAAGCGTTCCGGCCAGGCCAGCCAGCGGCGCTCAATTTCCAGGATCGCGTATTTAGGAATCATTATTAGCCCTTGCCCCAATCGCATCCAATTCTTGCGCCAAGCGCTCCCATTCCTCAATCGCCAGCGTTTCCGCCCGCCGCCGCCCGTCGATTGCCGACGCCGCCAGCGTCGCGGCGATCACGTCATCGTCCAAGCCCAACCGCCGCAGGTTGTTCTTCAGTTGCTTGCGCTTTTCGCTGAACCCGGCGCGAACTACGCGGAAAAAGGCTTTTTCACTCGATTGATCACGATCCTGACGGGAGGGGTTGACGTCGATGCGGATGACCGCCGAATCAACCTCCGGCCGGGGCCAGAACGCACCCGCCTTGACTGTCGCCACCTGTCGAACCACTCCGTAATATTGCACGCTGACCGCCAGCAAGCTCATGTCCGGTGGGTGAGCCGCCAACCGCTGGGCGACTTCCTTCTGCACCGTCAGCACCAGCCGCGACGGCCGCGGCCGGCTCTCCAGCAAATGGCGCAGAATGGCCCCGGTGATGTAGTAAGGGACGTTGGCCACAACCTTGTATGGTCTGGTGAACCACCGAGACGGGTCGAATTGCAAAATATCACCCTGCACGAGTTCGACATTGGCGAAGGGTTCCAGTTGCTCTTCTAACAATGGTATCAGCCGCCCATCCAGCTCGGTAGAAACGAGGCGTCCCCCAGCCAGGGCGAGTTGCCGCGTCAGCGCCCCCAGGCCGGGGCCGATCTCCAGCACCTCATCGCTCGGCTCGACTTCGGCCGCGGTGACAAGACGAGCCAGCAAGCTCTCATCATGCAGAAAATTCTGACCCAGGCTTTGCTTTGGCGCGAGACCGTAACGATCCAGGAGTTGTTTCGGATGCATGGGAGGAGTATAGCAGTATTCAGAGAGTCGGTATTCAGTAAAGACAATTTTCCAGCCTATGGACCCACTGGCTCACTGGATCATTGACCTAATGAAAACTGATTACTGAACAACCGCCTACGGCAATATCCACCTGATCTGATCCGCGGGCGGCGGGGGGCCGAGGTAGTAGACATCGACCGTGCCGCGCCACGATTGGTACTCTTCCTCGTCATAGCCCAGGTCGATAAAGCGTCCCTTGACGCCACCACCGGTGTCTCCGGCAAAGGCGACGCCATAACCGGGGACGTAGACATACGATCTGAACGGCACGACCCGCGGATCGACGGCCACGACGCCTGTTCCGGCCTGAACACCGCTGGCGGTGATGCCATAGCCCGGTTGGCCCGGTTGCTTGCCTGCGCTGCGAGCTGTGTAGGCGGTCACGCGCATGTTGACTTTGCGCCAGTAATCCCGCAGCCCTTCTTCCGTGTCAATGGTGCGCATGACGATATTGGTTCCATAGCGAATGACGGCGTTGACCGGCGCGATAGTAACAACCTCATCATCCGGCTCGCGCGAAACCTCGACACCATCCTCCAATCGCACGCGGGTTCGCCGTTGCAGGACGCCCGGGCTGCCCGCACCGGCTTGCACAATGGTGTCGATTTCGAGATCCGGGGCGGCTTCATAGATTGTCTCAAAGGCCAGCGGTACATCTTCGGTCTCGATATGTTCGGTGACCCGAACGATTTCAATGATGTTGCCGGGCCGGACAGTTGCCTCCAGCGATGGCCGGGTATAGTCCAGCACGTCTAACTCAATCCCGTTGGCAAGCAGAATATCGCCAACAACCGTGGCCGTGGCGGGCACCTCAAGCGTCTGCCCGTCGATGCGGATGATATAGGGCGCGGCCCGTTGGACGAAGATATCGAGGGTAGGCGGCAGCGCTGTCTCCGATGGCGGTACGATCGTATCCAGCGGGCCCAGGATAACACCTGCTTCCTGCAGGGCTTCACCCACGGTCAGGGCTGTTGTGCGCCAGGAGCGACGGTTCTCGCCTTCGGTGATGATCACTGTTTTGTAGGAGTCAAAGATGACCTGTTCCGGTAGTGGTGTCTCGTCAAACTTCCCCTCCTCTACGGGTTGTCCGTCAGCCAGGATACGTGCACCCGGCCGCGGGACCAGGCCGGTTGCCTCCAGGAAGTCGCCGAGCGTCTCCGCTTGCGTGTAATAGGTGATCACGTCGTCGAGATCCATGACCATCACCTCGGCCGCGCGGTCGACGAGGATAGGCGTTTCGGGGTCAGCGGCCGCCTCCGCATCGGGTGAGATGCCGTCTTCCGGACGAAGATCAATGCCGACTGTGGCCAGCACCTCTCCGACCGTATCATAGTGCCCGCTTACGACAATGACGCGCCCCCCGTCATGGATAGTGTAATCGGCCTTCGGCGTGCATCCAACCATCCAGGCCAGGCTAATGGAAGCTACTATGCAGAGCCAGAACCCTTTACGCATTCCGAAGAAAAGAAACGAGTGAACTAGAGAAGCCGGAGTAGTAAACACTGAGTACATCAACCACCGGGGATGGAATAAAAAGAATGTGCCCATGAGACCGATGACCGACCAGGTGATCCTGGGCACCCGGAAGAGACATCTTAGTGCTGCTTCCTTCCGGACCTGACACGGTTCGACGGCTTCCGCCGCCAGGGACCCAGTGGTCACCGGTCTCATAGGCACATTCAATTGTGCAAGCCAATCTTAACCCATCCTGACCCCCGGAGCAATGGGCGAGGGTGGTCGCGGGGTACTATCTTAGCGCCTGCTCATGCGTTCGATTAATTCCAGGCGCCTAACATTTCCGGCCCGCGATCCAGTTCCCACGGGTAAATAATGTAGGCGTCGGTCACGGCCGCGTAATAAGCCGGGGCATAGCCGGGGTAGAGAGAATAGGACGGTTTGTAATGGAGCACGCAGGATTCGGGAATGCCCCCGGCGGCGTCGATGCGGTTGGCAACGGTCACGCTGTTCCGTCCTTTGGTCCAGACATCATCCACCACCAGGATACGCCGCCCCCGTATGATCTCTTCATCGGGAAACTGGATGAATTCTGGTATGGCATATTTAATCATTTCCGGCTGCATACCCGGAAAATCGGACGGGAAACGCACCGAAGCGGTCAGAATGTAGGTGATATTTAACGCCTCGGCCAGCATGCCCCCCGGCACAATCCCGCCGCGGGTGATGATGACCATCGAGTCGAACCGCCCGCTGATTTGGGGCACCAGATAATCGATTAACTTGTCGATATCAGACCATGTTAGTACTTCGCGACGCATCGTCCACTCCTCGTCAATATTGACCCGCAATCCTAACCGCTTGTCATGACCATGTCAATGATGAAGCGATCCAACACTATGCAGTTAGCACAAAAAATACCCCCTACGCCGGTTCAAACCATGTAGCATACAACTTTCTCTTATTTCTTTCTTTCGGGAAAGCGAGTTAACACCGTCGCTCCGTCAGGCATCGGCAGACGACTGCCCAATTCGGTGCTCTCCGGAGCCTTGATCGGTCGTTGTCCGCCGGCCAACTGATAAACGAACAGCGGCGTGTTCGGTTCACTCATAGTCATCGGTACAATCGCCTGGCCCAGGAGATAGCCCTCGCTATCGATGGCGCAACTGGTGACATGGCCGACCACCTTGCCGCGGCGGTCGAGCACCGGATCGCCTGTTTCCGGCCGGCGCACACCCTTGTCATTCATGCGAAAGCGCACGAGGATGCGGTCGCGATTGGTCTCGTGCTCTAAAAAAGCTTCGCGTCCGATGAAAAACGGCTTCCATACCTTCACGAAGCTAACGAACCCGGCATCGGCTGGATTCAACCCATGCGCTCCCGCCAGTTCATGCCCATACAACGGCAACCCAGCTTCGGTTCTGGTGCTGTCGCGAGAAGCCAGCCCGCACGGTTTCAGGCCGAATGCTTCACCCGCGCGCATCAGGGCATCCCACAGGGCAACCACGCGGTCGGGATGGACAAACAATTCGTAGGCTACTCGCTCACCGGTGTAGCCGGTGCGCGAGATGATCAGGTCGAAGCCATCCGGCTGGCCGCGCATCACACCAGCCCAGGGCAACGACCTCAGGCGGCGAGCGAAAGCCGGGTCCTCCCCGGACAAAGCGACCAAGATGTCGGCTGCCCGTGGCCCTTGCAGGGCGATGTCGACGCGGCGATCCTCGCCGTGCTGTGGATCGCGCAGGTCGCGAACGATGGCGGAGTGCTGGAGTCGCGCCCACGGTCGCTCCGTGTCGATGAGCACGCGACCCTCATTGACGGCTGTTAGCCAGGCCCAATCCTTGTCGTTATTCGAGGCATTGACGACCAGCATATAGACCTGCTCATCGACCCGGTAAACCATCAAATCATCAACGACTTCCCCATCGGGCAGCAGGAAATAGCTATATTGCGACTCGCCGACGGCCAGCGCGGCCACGTCATTGGTGGTGGCAATGTTCAGCAGCTCCAGCGCATGCGGCCCACTGGCCTCAAAGACACCCATGTGGCTGACATCGAACAGGCCTGCCGTCTGACGCACTGCGGTGTGCTCCTCGCTGACGCCGGTATACCAGACAGGCATATCATAGCCGCCAAAGGGAACCATACGCGCCCCCATTGCCTTGTGGGTCTGATTCAGCGGTGTCACTTTCAGCGGCGGATCGGCCGGTTCAACCCAATCGAAAGGTGGTAGCGGTTCGCCGGTCACCGATCGCCGGTCGTGGCCGATAAAATACGGTTTACTGTCAGCGAAAGCTTGGTCGCTGTCGGCTTCAGCTTGGTCGCCGCCTAGCGCCTCGCGAACATCCTGAGCTTTGCGGCTGACGACATCCGAGACCCACTCGGCGGCGTCGCTAACTGTTGACGGTGATTGCCGGACCACGACCGGGCCGGGAAGACGAGCGAAGATATCGTCAAACTGGACATAACCGTCGGATAGCGCGTCAAGCCAATCGCTTGCCTCACGTGCTCTCACTTCATCGACGAAACGCAGGATATACGAATCGGCTCCCGTTCGTTTTAAGGTGGCATCCAGATCGATACCAGTACCAAACAGGTGGGTTGATTGCGAATCACCTATCTCTAGGGACGCTACATCACTGGTCAGCGCATAATTGAGGAAGCTTGGCGCGGTTTCACCGCGCAGCACGACGGTATGACCGCCTGATCGGGAAGGCACTCCCCGAAGTCGGCGAACGATTTCACGTCCCCGTTGCAACGCCCGGAAATCAACCTTGGCCCGCAATTGCGGTTTGCCGCCGACGCCGGCGTAATAATAGGGTCGGCAGCCTTTCAGCACGGTGGCGATGGCTCCGGCCAGTTGATCGATTTCGTCGTCACCAAATCCAAGCTGACTGATCCAAACCGTCCCGATCCGGATACCGGTCGGGGAGAGTGCGCCCTTGTCGCCGGGAATGGTATTGCGATTGACAACAATACCGGCGACGTCAAGGATGCGCGCGCCCATATCGCCTGTCAGATGGACACCATTTTCAGTCACGCTCTTGGTATCAATGAGCAGCAGGTGATTTTGTGAACCGCCGCCGACAACGCGGATGCCGTATGATTGGAGTTCCCGGGCCAGTCGCTGGGCGTTGCTCACAATGCGTCGTTGCAACTGCTGGAACTGATCCGTTTTGGCCAGCTTGAGTGCCACAGCCAGCGCGGCAATGGTATTCATGTGCGGGCCGCCCTGCTCACCGGGGAAGACGGCGCGATCGAGCTTGCGAGCGATGTCGCGTTTGTGCGTCATTAACATAGCTCCACGTGGCCCGCAGAGGCTCTTGTGGGTCGTGGTCGAGACGACATCGGCAATCCCGATGGGACTTGGATGGACACCCGCAGCCACCAACCCGGAGATATGGGCGATGTCAGCCAGAAGATAGGCGCCTACCTTGTCGGCGATCTCCCTGAAGCGCTTCCAGTCGATGATCATCGGATAAGCTGAATAACCGGCAACGATAATTCGCGGCCGTGACTCCAGAGCGATTTGCTCAATGGCGTCATAATCCAGCACTTCCGATTCCGGGTCGACAAAATAGGGCACACTCTTGTAAATCTTGCCGGAGCGGTTCACCGGCGAGCCGTGGGTCAGATGGCCGCCGTCATTCAGGTTCAGTCCCATAATGGAATCGCCGGGATTGAGCAACGCTGTGTAGACGGCGTTGTTAGCCGGCGCACCACTAAGGGGCTGTACATTGACAAAAAGATTGTCCGGGCTGATACCATTGGCAGCGAAGAGTTCGGCCGCCCGCCGGCGAGCCAAGGCTTCCAGCACATCGGCGTACTCGACACCCTTATAATACCGCGGGTCGCTGTAGCGCCGGTAGTAGGCCAGCTCCATATCGAAGTCGAGAATTTCGGCTGCCTTCTGGCGGCGGCTTTCCTCACGCGGATAGCCCTCGGCATAGATATTGCCGAAGTTGCTCCCCAACGCCTCGCTCACGCTGTCCGGCGATTGGCTTTCTGAAGCGATTAGATTAATGGTCGATGCCTGCCGCTCATCCTCGCGATCCAGTAACTTTTGCAATTCCGGGTCCAGTTCAGCCACTGTTCCGCGAAATATGAATTCATCATCCATGATGGTCTCTCCAATGACCTGAATTTGGGGCGGCCGCCGGTGGCCGTCACCTGCTTGTAATCGAGTCATCCGCCTTCAGTGTTAACAGGGGAAATCAAAATCTGATCGGGTGAAAACGTTGGGAAGGGCCCACCTGCGGGTGAGCACTCGATAATCTATCGAATTTTAACAGGATGGCCCGTGGGCGACAATTGAATAACGCTTCGTTATAATGCGTGGCATTAGCGACGGATCAGAAGGATTGGCGGTGATTGAACGTTCTTTACGAGATTCGACAATCGGCATCGTGGGCCTGGGACTGATGGGTGGCTCGTTGGCTTTGGCTTTGCGCGACCATACCGGGCGATTGATCGGCGTGGAATCAGACGCGCTTACCCGGCAACGAGCCGTGCGCGAGGGTATCGTCGATGTAGCCTTCGAAAATCTATCACCCGATGTGCCGCACATCGATCTACTGGTTCTGGCCACGCCGGTACGTTCCATTTTACGCACGCTGGCCCGGTTGCCGGACTTACGACCGGTCGGTTGTCAGGTGATCGATTTGGGCAGTACCAAGCAAACTGTGGTCACAGCCATGAATGACCTGCCGGAGATTTTCGCTGCTATTGGCGGCCATCCCATGTGCGGTAAAGAAACATCGGGGCTGGACGCTGCCGCCGTTGATCTCTATCGTGGACAAACTTTTATACTGTGTCGCACCAGCCGCACTACCCTCGAACTCGAAAGACTAACGCTGGAAGTTCTGGAAATCATTGGAGCACAGGCTGATTTTCTGGATGCCGCCGAACATGATGCCGTTGTTGCCCTTGTCAGTCATTTGCCCTACCTGGTTTCGGCCACTCTCATGCGCGGAACATCCACTGAAGACCAGTGGGCCATCAGCGCCTCTGGCCTCCGCGACACGACGCGGCTGGCTGGGACCAATCCGCGGATGATGATCGATATTCTGCTGACCAACCGTGACGCGATCCTGGATGTTTTATCTGACTACGCATCCGATCTGGCGGTGCTGCGGCAGTTATTACATCATGGCGACGAAAACGCGTTAATGGAATGGCTGGCGAGGGCTCAGGTGCATTATGCCGCCTATCGACGCTTCCGGTCGACCAGGGCGGAATGAAGCGATTGGTCAACGGGCTCTCACCTGACGATCTGCGGAGGAACATTGCCCAAAATGCAACGGCTGATTATAATGAGACCGCATAGCCGGAAAAGGCTGATGAAATCATTGTATGACATCTGAATCGCGTAAACCTCGTCGCAGTTCCAGCGGCGTCCGCCTTCCTCTTTGGGCTTTGGCGTTATTGATTCTGTTCGGTTTGCTGCTCCTGATCCTTAGTTCAGCGTGGCTATTTAGTACCGTGCGCGGCCTTGCCTCAAACACGGTAGGGAGCGGGACTGGAATCGATTTCGTGCCTTTGCCCGGGCAGTCGTCCAATGATCCGTCCGCACCGGTGATATCGGAAGGAGTTTCGCCAAGCTCCGAGGGTGGTTTGCAACCGGAGTCCATACCAGCCTGGGCGGGCTCAGACAGGATCAATGTCTTATTGTTGGGTGTTGATTTGCGCTGTGACGAATCTGGCCCCACCCATAGCGACACGATTATCGTCGCCAGCATCGATCCTATCAGTCGCTCCGGCGCGATGCTCTCGATTCCCCGTGATCTATGGGTAGAAATTCCAGGATACGGCGTCAATCGTATCAACCAGGCCTATTTCCTGGGCCAGGCTTATGAATACCCTGGCGGCGGGCCGCAACTGGCCCGCGAGACGGTCGAAGCCTTTCTGGGCATTCCCCTCGATTATCACGTCGCCGTCGACTTCAAAGCCGTTGTTGATTTTGTGGATGTGATGGGCGGCATCATCCTCGATGTACCGGAAGGCATTGTCGATCCGAACTATCCAGATAATTGCTACGGCTATGATCCGTTTACAATTGAGCCGGGTCGCCAGCGGCTTGACGGTGCTACCGCGCTCAAATACGCGCGTACCCGGGCGACCTTCGGTGGTGATATCGACCGCGCCGAGCGGCAGCAAGCAGTCGTATTGGCCGTGCGCGATCAAGCTTTGCAACTCGGCACCCTGTCACAACTTATCCTGAAAGCCAACGAACTGTGGCAATCATTCCAGGAAAACGTCGACACCGATCTTCGCCTGGATCAGATTTTGCAACTGGCCCGCCTGGCACAGGACATCCCGCAAGACAGAATACGCTCGGCCGTGCTTGACTTCGATTACGTCTATAACGACACAACCTTTGACGGCCAACAGGTGCTGGTTCCATTGCGCGACCAAGTACGGATTCTGCGCGATGAGTTGTTTGCACCGCCGCCCGTACCGACACCGGTTATCGAGGCATTGCCGACGGTCATCACGGTCGAAGATGCTCGTGTCGGGATCTACAACGGTACGCCGACGTTTGGACTGGCAGCCGACACCCAACAGTTCCTTCTTCGCAACAATGTCAATGTTACCGAGATTGGCAACGCAGACGCAGCCACCTATTCGACGACTCAAATCATTGACTACGGATCGCATCCCGGAACTGTCCAATATCTCATCCAACTGATGAGTATTCCCCCCTTAAACGTCAGCACAGGTAGCGATCCGGCCGGTGACTTCGATGTCCTGGTCATCCTGGGAAGCGATTGGCAATTGCCCTGATTGCGTGCGGCCCGCAAGCCAAGATGCTGAATCGCGAAGTTTCTTGTTTGGTGCTCGGTTTCTTCTTTACGACGGTAACCGCGTGCCAGCCGGGTGTCCGGCGAAACGAGCCAATCGTCCTGGAACAGGAGGGGGCAGCTTCCTTCCAAGCAACGACTGAACCGCTGGATATCCTTGCCCCGGAGAACCCCCCGGCAACCGAAGATCTCGCGCTTACCACACCGGTTACTTTGAGTACCATCGACGATTGGCGCGTCATCGGCAGCCAACGCACCGGCCTTTCCGTGGCCATTCCTTCATCCTGGGTAAACCTGACCGAGCGTGGCAGTCTCCCGGCAATGGGTAACCGGCTGGGAATCACGCTGATGTTTGCCGCTGATTCGGCTCGAACCGGGCAGAGTTTGCTGGCCGGGAAGCCCTTTCAGAATGGCGCTTACCTCAGCGGTCTTATAGCCCTGGCACCAAACCCTGAAACCGATCCGGCTGTAGCGGTGGAAGAGATTTTGGCCGCTATCGCGCCTTCCGCTACTCGATTAACGGCGATCGTACCTGTTTACTCGGCCAACAGCGTCAGCGGAATGGCCGTCGATGTTATTGACAGTCCCATCGGCCTCACGGCCAACCAGCCAACAGATTTGCGTACTCGAATCATCCTCTATCAGCCGGAATCTACCGGTGAATCAGAATCAGGATATGTCCTCCTTTTGTTGAGCGCTTCCGAAAACCGGTGGGGGCATTTTGCCGATGTGTTTCAACAAATGGCCGAGTCTGTTGTTGTATACGGTGTGCGCCCCGACTTAGCTTCACCGGAAGGGCGGATCGTCGTGCGGGGCGAAGTGAATAGCGAGCGCGGCCCTGTCAGCGCTTCTTTGGAACGCCATGCCAGCGATATATGGACTTTCACAACCCCGGCTAATCGTTATGCCAGCCTGTCTTTACGCCCCGAATCGGCTCAGCTGGATTTGAATTTGCGGCTGAAAGATCCGGATCAACTGGTTATCGCCGATATGGATCATGGTTACGGTGGCACCACCAAATCGATTACCGATGTTTTGCTGATTCAACCTGGCACCTATACCATCGAGATCAGCGATTTCTTCCGGAATTCTGGTCGTTATTCGCTCACCCTGACCCTGTCCGACCGGCCGCAATATAGCCAGGGAGGAGCGATCGAATTCGGGCAGGTTTTAAGGGGACACTTGCCGGCCGATACCCAACATAATTGGGTTTTTGAAGGATTGGCCGGGCAACGCATTACAGTCGTCGTCGAGCCGGGCAGCGGGATTCTGGACACGGTTGTGGAACTCCACGGGCCGGACGGCCGGGTACTATTGGAGCTTGACGAAGGGTTTAGTGGCGATCCGGAGGTGATTGCCGGTTTCGCCTTGCCGGTGACTGGCCGGTACGCACTCCAGGTCCGTAGCTTTTCATCCCAGGAAGGAATGTACACAATCTCTCTTGACGAGGGCTCACAAGAAGTCGCCAATTTTTACGATGCCGGCGACCTGGTTTTCGGAGCGGTTCAGACGCAGACATTGCGACCCCAGGAGGTGCAGACCTGGTTTTTCCGCGGAACAACCGGCGATCATGTCCTGGTGAGAGTCACACCGCTGAATGCCAACCTGGACGCTGACGTCTGGCTATTAGACGCTGACGTGCAACGCATCGCCGCGGCGGATCAATTTCCTGCCGGAGAACCGGAAACCATTGAATTGACTTTAAGCCGTGACGGTCAATATGTTGTCCTGGTCCGTGACTTCAACGGCCAACCGGGGCCTTATGAAATCGCCCTCGGCGCAGCTCCTGTAGCGACCCCTGAATATGCCGGTTCTCTGGCCTATAGCGACACGGTTCTCGGCACCATCAAGCCGGATACCGCTGCCGGATGGTTTTTTGAAGCCCAGGCCGGAGATATTGTCACTGTCCGCGCCCAGCCCGGTGAGTCGCACGGCGACCTTATTTTACTGTTGCAAACCCCGGAGGGCATCACAGCCCTGGAAGTGGATGAAGGGCCGGCCGGACGGGATGAGATCATTGACAGCTATTCAATTCCAATTTCCGGCCAGTGGCGATTAATCCTGCGCGAGTTCTTCGGCGAGGCGGCCTCTTACCGGCTGGAACTGATTCGATCCAGATAGTGGGATGAAGGAATTGACGGCCATTGTCTTGACCCGCAATGAGGAGCGCCACATCGTGGCCTGTCTCGATAGTTTGCGTTGGGCCGACCGGCTCGTTGTGTTTGATTCCTTCAGCGATGATGAAACCGCCACTCTGGCGAAGGGGGCCGGCGCAGAAGTTTACCAGCGGCCTTTTGACAATTACGCCTCGCAACGCAATGCCGCTCTCGAAGCAGTGGAGACTGACTGGGTCTTTTTTGTCGACGCTGACGAGCGCGGAACACCGGCACTGGCAGAGGAAATCCGCCATGTGATTGCGGAGCGATCGGAAAACGGCTGGTATGTGCCGCGTCACAACATGATATTCGGCCGGCTGACTTTGGGTGCGGGCTGGTATCCCGACTATCAATTCCGTTTGCTACGCCACGGCAGCGCCCGCTACGTCCGGCCGGTGCACGAGATCGGTGAGGTAGATGGCGCGATCGGCCACCTCGAAAACCCGCTTATCCACCACAATTACCGTGACCCGGCTCACTTTCATACCAAGCAGCGTTTCTACGTTGAACATGACGCAACGATTTTGAAAGACAGCGGAACGCATCCGAAACCCCACAACTACATCCTCCAACCGTTACGGCAATTCTGGTGGCGGTTTGTTTCGTTAAATGGCTATCGTGACGGCCTTCATGGTCTGCGGCTCAGTCTCTATATGACTTATTATGAATGGCGCAAATATCGACGGCTAGCCGAAATGTGGGCTGTAGGTTAAAGTGAGTCGAGAAGGAGGACTCATGCCAATTGATGTCGAATGTAGCTTTGATTCTGAAGGTCAGGTGCGGGTTCGTCGCTTGAAACTTGGCGACCATTGGCAAATGGTGGAGCAGGGCCGACAGTGGCAGGACGCCGACGGCCGTCATGTCCTGGTCATGTTGCCTGAACAAGCTTTGAGCGTGCATGAACTGTGGTTGCGGGCCGATACGCTCACGTGGGAGTTGCGCGACCGGTCTGGGGGCCAATTGGTGGCCTGATGAGGATGTAGCCCTCAACTTGCAGCGGGCCATCGATGCCAGTTTCAAGCTGACCGGCTATGAACGCTTACTCGAGTCACGCCCGGCCACTGTCGCCAATGAGCGAGGCTGCCACGGCCAGAGTGAGACCACAAGCTTGTCCATTCGTTCAGGATCCTCCACATACGGGCCTAACCGGGAGCCAATCCCGGCAAGATGCGCCAGACGGCGTAGAGCGAAATCCCGGCCAATAAGAGAAACAAACCCAAAGGCAAGACAAAGCCTGACTCTGGCCAGCGTTTTTCCAGCGGTCGCAGCCAGTAACCTAACCCGGCGGAGAAACCGATAGCGATGGGGATGAGCGCCGGATAGAGGTAGCGCCCCTGATGCTGGACGAAGGTCAGGTTATAAGCGACATGCAATCCCAGCGTCAACAGAAATGTCAAGCCCAGAACCATAATTTGAAGCCGTCGCGTGGCGGCTTCACTCGCCTCTCTTATGGCAATTCCATTCATCTGATTTCGACGACCCGCTGTTTGGAGGCCACGCACGAAAAGCAATACTAAACCGGTTAGGGCTGCTAGGGTCAACACCAACAATGCCCCATACATCCAACCGGGCAGCGGCGCGGCCATCCAGCCGAACTGCCCCCAGAAACTATTAAACGTGGTTCGAACGAATCGAATAACTGTACCGGCCGGGCCAAACGCCGCGAACCATTCCACCGTGCGGGGCTGGCCGATCACAATGGCGTCATGAGCATTGCGGGCCAGGATATCGAATCCCTCGTATACGATCGTATTCCGTGCCCACCACAGACCGCCAAACGTTATTGCTGGGATAAAGACAAGCATCAGCGCCCGCGCCATCGGTCGCCAGCGCATCCAGTAGCGCGCCAAAATAAACACGCCGGCGATCGGGGCCAGCAGGTAAACCGTACCCTTGGTCAGGAACCCGGCACCGAGTAACAGTCCCAACCCTAATAACCTTGTTGGCTGTGGGTCATCCGGCCAGGGGGTGATCAGCAGCAACAAGATGGCGGCGATAATCAGTTCGGCCAAACTGTCATTATTGACCGAGCTTAGCATCGCCAAATGCTGGGGCACAAAGGCGATGAACACGGCCGCCGCCAGGGCCGGCCAGATTCGGCCCTCAAACACACGCCTGGCAACCAGATAGCCCAGCACCACCACTCCCCAACCAAGCAAAACTGAGAACAATCTCATGCTCGTGAGCAAGCCGCCGGTTGCTCGATAAACAGGGGTTTGCAGCAAGTAATAAAGCGGTGGTTGCCAATCTTCGTACGTAATAACAGAGATATTGTAAGCTGGATCGAAACGAGAAGTGACGACCTCGCCTAGATAATCCTGATCCCAGTCACCGAGTTCAATAACCGGCACGGTTCCCTCGATCAATTGACGAATGTAGTTGTAATGGGCCGGCTCGTCAGGCGCTTGCCAGGCGGGTGTCCGTACAGCAAAAAGAGTGCCCATTAACAGATAGGCCAACAAAAGCGAGCTAACGAGAACAATTTCTAGTCGACGCATTCAGACCTTGGCCGTCGCCCCACCCCGGCGGTTATCCCCGGCCGCATGAAGTCGGCCGTCCTCGTCGCGAGCCACGCTGTGAGCACCGCCGAAATAAATGCTGCGTCCCGGCCAACGGTTGACGGGATAACCCCCGGCTTCCAGTTGATCGACTGCAGCCGGGTCATAGCCCGCTTCACATTGCAACACACCTCCCTCCAGGTGCACGCGAGCAAGGTTGACCGCCTGGTCAAGCGGAAACCGAAAGTCGAGCAGGTTACTGAGAACCTGCAAGATGGCGCTGCGAATGCGAATGCTGCCGCCACTGCCCACGACCAGCCGGGGGCGACCATCGCGCAAAATGATAACCGGGGTCATCATCGTAGGAATGCGCTGGCCCGCCGGTCGCGTGTGGAACCCCTTCGGATGTAAGTCAGCCTCGCCCAGCATGTTGTTGGGGATGAAGCCGGTACCCGGCACGATATAACCGGCCGATTCGCCGGCTGTCGTCGTCAGACTCACCGCCAGGCCGCTATCATCCATCACGCTCAGATGGCTGGTATTCGATTGCCCGCCGGGTTCCGCCTCAGCCAAAGACGGCTTCTGATCGGCGAGTGATTGGCGTAACTCCTCACGATACCGGCCCACAAACGATTCAGCCAGAAAATGCGCTACAGCCTCGGTCCCGGGCAGGCTTTCGGCCAGATCTTCCCAGACGTTACGAGCGTGCCCGACGGCCGCCTGAATTTCATACAGAGCCCGCAAATGATCGGCCGATCCGTGCCGATAACCACTCATGTCGATGGCGGTCATCAGTTCGAGGCTGAAAGCAATCAGCACACCACCAGCCGAACTGAGGGATGGCAGGAGCACCTCGTGATTCCGATAAACTATGCGAATCGGGCTGGATTGTAGAACCTCATAAGAAGCCAGATCGAGCGCGGTTAGGCGACCATGGTGGCTGGTCTGATCGGCCAGCAGCGCCTGGGCCAGTCGACCGGTACGGGCATAGCTTGCCCCTTCGTGCGCCAGAGACGTCAGCGTATCGGCCAGGTCGGGGATGAACAACCGTTCTCCCGGGGCAATAATCTGGCCGGCAGGCGCGAATACGCCTCTCATCCCTTCCGTGTGGGTGTATAGTGGAGCCAACAAGCGGCAGGTGTCGGCCTGGAATGGCGCGAGGCTGACACGTTGTTCGGCCAGCCGGATGGCCGGCTCCAGTAAAACCGCCAACGGCAAGCGGCCCTGCTCAGCAGACATGGCACAAAGACCGGCAATATTACCCGGCACGGCCACCGAGCCCCGTCCCAGGAAAAAGCTTTGCGTGGCCGGGCCGAAATCGATAGTTACTTCGGCAAAATCAAGTTCCTTAGGCAGCTTCCCGCCCAAACCCGGCATGGCGCTAAAGAAATCATAGACGGTTGATGTATTTGTTCGAGGGTCAAAAATCTGGGCGATACCGCTGCCACCCAGATGAACGACGCCGACCTCGGCAATGAATGAGGCAAAAGCCGCGGCTACGGCGGCATCCACCGCATTACCGCCCCGGTTTAGCATTTCAGCACCGGCGGCCGCTGTTTCTTTGTCACCGGCGGCAATGACTCCGGCTGTCATTCTCAACCTCACCTGAATGATTTTCACCCAAGTGTAGCCCATTCAAAATGGTTAGCGAAGTACGATCCGCCCACGGTGAGTCAGCGGTCGAGCGACACAATAGGAGACTTGGCCCAGTCCGATAATGCTTGACGATGGTATCAATTTCAATATTATTATAATGATAACATTGGTGCCGTATACGGACCTGATAGGGAACGCATCGATCTGATCCTTCACCCGGTGCGCTTCCGCATTCTCGAAAAACTGGTCGGCGAGCGATTGACCACCGCTAAAATTGCCGGACAATTATCTGATGTACCAAAGTCTTCGATCTATCGCCCTATCCGCTTGTTGCTGGAAGAGGGCATGATCGCGGTTGACGATACCCGGTAAGTCTGAGGAGCCGTTGAAAAAACCTACCGTCTGAACCAGCCCTTCCATTTGGGAACTGAAGATGTGGCCCGGTTGTCACCCGAGGAGCATATTGGTTATTTCCGAAATTACATCATGACGGTCATACAGGGCTTTAGCAGTAATATACGGACGGCGGGTAGCGAAGCATCAATCGATATGGCGGCCGACCGCACCGCCTACACGGAAACTTTTTTCCACGTTACGCCGGCCAAAATGGATCAGTTTGGGAGTTGCTCAATCAAGCCCTCAAGCTTTTGTTGGAAAACGAGGCGGGAGAAGGTCGACGCAAACACAAGCTGGTTGTTATTACCCATCGTGAAGCAGTAGGCGCGAAGGTCGCGCCAAAATAGAAAGAGACAGAATAAAATGGAGAACTGGCAACAATACATACCCTTCCTAATTCCTGTATTACTCCTGCAGCTCACCTTAATGGTCCTCGCCCTTTTTGACCTGGTGCGCCGGCCGGCAACCAATGGCCCTAAGTGGCTGTGGGTTCTGATCATCGTGCTGGTCAACATGATCGGCCCCATTATCTACTTTCTAGCTGGTCGCCGGGAGGAATAATCGTGGTTACTGATAACAATAATCATCCTGCCATTCGTATTGAAGGACTCAACAAGCATTATGGCGACGTCCATGCCGTGCGCGATCTCGATCTGATCGTACCCAACGGTTCAATCTTCGGCTTTTTGGGACGCAACGGCGCAGGTAAGACGACGACCATTCGCCTGGTTACCGGTTTAGCCCGACCTGACAGTGGCCGGGCCTGGATCGGCGGCGTGGAAACAACAAACTTCGACAGCCGGGCTCAGTCTGGCTTCGGTTACTTGCCGCAGGAACCCGCCTTCTACGGCTGGATGACCACCACAGAATACCTCGACTACACCGCCCGATTGTTCCAGATGGGCCAACCGGCCCGCCGCGAACGGGTGGCCGAGTTGCTTGAGCTGGTCGACCTGGCGAATGTTGCCCGACGTAAGATCGGCGGTTTCTCCGGGGGGATGAAGCAGCGCTTGGGACTGGCCCAGGCACTCTTACACCAACCGCCTGTGATTATCCTTGACGAACCTATGGCGGGCCTGGATCCGGCCGGTCGTCGCGATGTCCTGAACCTGCTCGATCGGCTCCGTAGAACGACAACTGTCTTTTTCTCAACCCACATCCTGGCCGATGTCGAACGCGTCTGTGATACGGTGGGAATCGTGCATGAGGGCCGGCTCATCGAAGTAGCTGATCGCGAGGAATTGCTGTCGCGTTTCACAACTGATGTGGCCGTTCTGCAAGTCAGACCGGAAGTGGCCGAGCAACTCAGGCCACTGGCAGACGACCTGCAAACCCAACCTTGGGTTAACAGCATCAATCTTGAAGGCCCTGTTATTCGGGTCAACGCGGCTGACATCGACGCGGGTCAGCTATTGCTCTTGCCTCTGGTCGTCAAACACAATATCCCCCTGTTGAAATTTGAATGGGTGCGGCCGAATTTGGAAGAAATTTTTCTGAACCTGAGCGTGGAAGGTGGAAAATGAGCAGTGCCTACGCCCTGACAGTTATCTTGATGGTAGCTTTTCCATTACTCCTGGCGGTGGCCTTGCGTCGCCGCTTCCGGACTCTGTGGATATTATGGACGGCCGGCGCGCTGGCCTTTTTCCTGTCGCAGATCTACCATCTGCCGCTCAACAACTTGCTGGCCGACATCGGCTTGATCGGTTCAATCGGGCCTGATGCGCCCAACCTGTTACGTACTTCCATTGTTCTCGGGTTATCAGCCGCACTGAGCGAGGGGCTCATGCGTCTGGTCACCTTCTGGTTCTTGAACCGCCACCGTCTCGTACCCAACTGGCAGGACGGCGTCATGGTCGGCCTGGGTCATGGCGGTACCGAGGCCATGATCCTGGGAGCGATGACCGCCCTTTCTGTCGCGGCTCTACTGGGTTTGCGCGAGACGGATCTATCGACGTTGAATCTCTCGGCCGAACAGCTAACCCAACTCGCCCGGCAACTCGACCTTCTCAGCGGCTCGCCGTTAATGGCCGCCATGCCGTTGTTCGAGCGAGTGGTTGCCATCAGCCTCCACGTCGCTGTTTCGCTGCTGTTCTGGCTGGCTTTTCGATTACGCCAGCCGCTCTATATCGTGGTCGGTATTCTGTATCATGCGACCCTCGATGCCACGATCGTTTATGCCGGGCAGTTTATCGATAACGTCTGGCTGTTGGAAGGGCTTGTATTTCTGCTGGCCCTGCCGGGGATCGCGTTCATCTGGTGGGCTTACCGGCGGCATGGGGCGGATCAGGCCACCCATCGCCCGCCTCCGTGGGGCCTGGAATGGCGGCAATGGGCAACCATGACCCGCAAAGAATTAATCGAGCAGTGGCGCACGTGGAAGGTCCTGGTCATCGGCGCGGTCTTCATTCTTTTCGGATTGGCGTCGCCACTCTTGGCTCGTTTCACCTCAGAAATCCTGATGAGCGTGCCTGGAGCAGAGGAGTTTGCCGATCTGATACCGGTGCCGACAACGGCCGACGCTATCAACCAGTATCTCAAGAACCTGACGCAGTTTGGCTTCATCATCGCTATTCTGGCCGGAATGGGAGCCATCGCCGGGGAGCGAGACAGGGGCACAGCGGCCATGATCCTCAGCAAACCGGTGCCACGCTGGGCTTTTGTCAGTAGCAAGTTCACCGCCCAGGCGCTGGTCTACCTGCTAGCATTGGTATTGGCCGGACTGTCAGCCTTGCTTTACACCAACCTGCTCTTTGACCCGCCACTACTGGCCGGGCCGTTCCTGTGGGGCACGATACTGCTGTGGGTATGGTTGCTGGCCTTCGTTGCCGTGACTCTGCTTGGAAGTTCAATCGGCCGCTCGGTCCTGATCGCCGCCGGACTGGCCCTCCTGGGTAGCGTCATTTTGCTCATCGCCGGAAGCTTTCCCCAGGCCGCGACGCTCCTGCCGTCGGGGCTGATCGCCTGGATCAGCCAGTTGGGCTTGCCCGATCCGGCGCCGGTGAACGGTTGGGGCGCGCTGGTCGGGACAGTGGTGCTGATCTTATTCTGCCTGGTGACGGCCGTTGGCGTGGTCGAACGTCAGGAAATCTAGGCTGCTGGCAGGTTTTTTACGGGGACATACAGGTAAAAGGGAGTACCCTCGTCTAACCGGCCGGCGGAGACACGAAAGAGCGCTTCGGCCGACGATGCATCATCGGCGAAGAGAGGGCTGAACTTGTAGCAGGTACGACATGGCCGCAGGATGGTGTAGCCCGCCAGCTGTCCCTCTTGCAGAACGGAATGGTGATTGCACACGCATTACGTCTAAATAGCAGGGCCATCGCAAATCGATCTGGCGTAGTCCTCTAGGCTTCAATCCGGTTCCTCCCCAAGCTGGAAACTACAGACCGGGGTTGTTATGTTATAATGCCGTGAGCAGGCGATAATCAATCACATCCCTTCCCAGGTCGGCTAGAACCCCCAAGGTCCAGCCGAAAACCCACACCACAGGAACCCACCCCATGCACGACCTTATCATTCGCGACGGAACCCTATATGACGGAAGTGGCGGCCCACCTCAAATCGCCGACGTAGCCGTAAAGGGTGACCTCATCACTGAGCTCGGCCACATCGACGGCCGCGCCCGGCAGATCATCCAAGCCGAGGGACTGGCGGTGACTCCCGGCTACATTAACCTGATGAGTTGGGCTAATGAGTCGCTCATCCACGACGGCCGCTCGCAGTCCGACATTCGCCAGGGCGTGACGCTGGAAATTCTGGGCGAGGGCTGGTCAATGGGTCCGATCAATGATGATCTTAAAGCCTATTTCATGGAACGTCAGGGTGATATTCGCTATGACATCGAATGGACGACGCTGCGTGAATACCTGGAGTTTCTGGTGCGGCGGGGTGTGTCATGCAACGTGGCTTCATTTGTCGGCGCGGGCGGTGTGCGGGCCAACGTCCTGGGCTTTGCCGACCGGCAACCAACGCCGGATGAATTGGCCCGGATGCAGGGTCTGGTTCGGCAGGCTATGGTTGAAGGCGCGGTCGGGCTGTCAGCCGCGCTCATTTACGCCCCCGACAGCTATGCCGGCACAGACGAACTCATCGCCCTGGCGACCACGGCCGCCAAATACGACGGTCTCTTCGCCGCTCATCTCCGAAGTGAAGGCGAAACCTTTCTGGAAGCTCTGGAAGAGTTCATGACGATCATTCGCTCGGCGCGCATTCGCGGCGAGATCTATCACCTCAAAGCATCCGGACGAGCTAACTGGCCGAAGCTGGCGTCGGTGATTGACCGGGTTGAAGCGGCACAAGCGGCCGGCCTGCACATCTCAGCCGATATGTACACCTACCATGCCTCTTCTACCGGCCTGGACGCCATGATGCCCGGCTGGGTGCAGGAAGGCGGCCACCGGGCCTGGGTCGAGCGAATGCGCGACCCGGCGATCCGGGCTCGTCTGAAGCAAGAAATTTCGCTTCCCAGCGCGGACTGGGAGAATTCCTATCACGAGGCCGGTTCGGCCGAAAAGATTTTGTGCGTCAGCTTTCGCAGCGAGGCGCTCAAGTCCCTGACCGGCAAATCGCTGGCCGAGATCGCCTCCTTGCGGGGGACAGATCCGATCGAAACTGCGATGGACCTGGTCATTGAGGATGATAGCCGGGTCGGTTGCGTTTACTTCACCATGTCGGAAGACAATGTCCGGCAGGCGATCCAGCTGCCGTGGGTCAGCTTCTGCTCTGACTCGGCCTCACTGGCCCCCGAGGGCGTTTTCCTGGGCTCCAATCCTCATCCGCGAGCCTACGGCAGCTTTGCCCGGTTGTTGGGCAAATACGTGCGTGACGAAGGGTTGATCCCGCTGGCTGAGGCTGTGCGACGCCTGTCGGCGATGCCGGCCGATAGTCTGAAGCTCGCCCGGCGCGGCCGTTTGTTGCCCGGTTATTACGCTGATGTGGTGATTTTTGATCCCGAGACTATTCAAGACCACGCTACCTTCGACAAGCCGCACCAATATGCCACTGGTGTGCGCGATGTAGTGGTGAACGGCGTGGCCGTCCTGCGTGACGGCGACCATACCGGGGCTACACCAGGACAAGTGGTAGACGGGCCGGGCCGCCGCCATTGATACCGGTTCCACTTTTGCCAAATTCCTCTATCAGTCCGGCGGCAGGGTCAGCCCATCGCCGTTATTTGGGAGTGAATAAATCAAAGGATATGCGATAATTGGGGAATGATAACATGTCCCCATTGCCAACGGAGTGA
>JAWOHK010000230.1:0-7496 GCA_046485205.1 Chloroflexota bacterium
GCCTGGTCGCCCGACGGCAGCCGGATCGCTTTCGTCAGCCGGCGCCACGGCAACGATGAGCTCTACATTATGAACGCCGATGGCAGTGAGCAGACCCGCCTGACGGACGACCCCGCGTCTGATATCCAGCCGGCCTGGTCGCCGGACGGCACATCGATTGCCTTTGCCAGTGACCGCGGCGGCGACACTGATATCTACATCATGGCGGTCGATGAGGAAGGCGAGCCCGTAAGACTCACGGACAACGAGTGGGCCGACGAACAGCCCAATTGGATCAGGGCGCTGGTCCTCGACCAGCGTGCCTACCTTCCGATCGTGGTCTACGGCGAAACAGATCCGCCCACGCCGGAACCCTCCAGCACGCCAGAGGCCACCGGAACGCCGGAGCCGTCGGAAACTCCCACCACCGCGCCCACGGCCACCCCGACCGAAACACCCCCAGCCACACCTACCGTGACGCCCCCTCCGACAAAAGTGCCGCAGCCCTCCCCGGGCAAAGAATTGCTGGTCTTTAACTGGAACAAGCCGGTCATCAAAGCCGATCATGGCTTCCCTTGGGACGCGCCGCCGACGGCCTCGGCCAACGGCAACTGGGTAACGCCGATCAATTATGCAGAAGGGACGATGCAATTCCGGGCCGAGGTCAGCGGGATGCCGACCCACAAGGACATGCGGCTCCAGTTCTGCATCTGGCAGTCCAGCAACACGCTGGAGAATTGCAGTCGCAACTTCGACCTGTCTTACAACGGCAACAAGGCCGTCGTCACCTGGTCACAGTCAGTCCAAGGCTTGTGGATGAAGGACGGCAATCCGATCGACTGGACGCGCCCGCGCCAGCGTTACGGCGCGGTGATTCGCAATAGCGACAACAAGCCGGTGAGCAATTTCTCCGGCTGGGAATGGAATGGCGAAAATCCGGACCATTGGTATCCCATGAACCTGTGGTTTATGGCCGTGGTTGTGGAGAAAGGGAAGTCCTTCTCGGGCTGGAATAACTACATCCCGTAACGAAAAGGGGCCAGGCAAATAGGGATCGGATGACCCTCTTTGCCTGGCCCCTACTCCTAACCGGCCGCCGAGATGGCCATGGCCCGGTTGAAGCGATTATGGGGGTCATACTTAGTCTTGAGTGCCGACAGCCGGGCAAATGTTTCCGCCGGGAAGCCATCACGCACGCGAGCGACCGATTCTTCGCCCTCCAGGAAATTCATGTAGACCTTGCCCGCCAGCCACGGCTGCAGATCGGCCCGCAACCGGTCGGTATAGCCGCTCAGGGCTTGCCACAACGGTGGCTCGGGGGCAAGACCTACGGCCTGCAACAAAAGCTCCACGTCGCGATGGCCGAAAGCGCTATCCTCAGCGCTGACGCGGCCGATGGCTCCGCCGGTATGGCGCACCTCAATGAAGATGAGCGGGACCTGGCCTTCCTGCAACGTCGCATAGCGGGTGATGATATCGACCGCCTGATCATCCAATTCGCGTAGCCATTCTGAGGTAATGAAGCTGGGCATCGGGTCGGGCGGGTCCTGGCTGATCTGGGCCACCTGGCTGAAGGGCATGGGGCCAAACATATCCATTATAGGGGCCTGCCAGTCGCGCCATGTTTTGAGCAGCGCCTCGCCTTCTTCCAGTGGCCCGCAATAACACCCTTCCAGAATGGCCACCGTTTGACCGCGCAGGGGCGGGGGAGCGACGTCCAAATCGGGCACGTTCATGATTTTCACCGCCGAGGTCATTTCATCCGGCAAGTCCTGAATCCAGTCTCGCCAGCGGCGCAGGACATCGGCCGCCATCGGCGCGGGATAAATAAGGATGCCGCCGTAGACCGTCTCGACTGGAAAGAGCCTGACCGTCATTGCCGTGACCGCTGCCAGGCTGCCCCCGCCGCCGCGCAGGCCCCAAAAGAGCTCGAGGTTTTCATCGGCCGATACGGTGCGTTCTTCGCCATCAGCGGTGACGACGTCGAAACTGACCACGCTGTCGGTTGCCAGGCCGTATTTGCGTCCCAGCCAGCCCAGCCCGCCGCCGAGGGTGTAGCCAATGGCCCCTACGGTAGGCGATGAACCAAGTAGCGGTGCCAGGCCATGGACCTGGGTTTTCTCCAACACCTCGCCCCATTTCGTACCGGCGTTGATCCGGGCTGTGCGCGCCTGCGGGTCGACTGCTACTCCGGCCATGCCGGCGGTGTTGATGAGCAGCGCGCCGTCGGCCGGGCGGACGATGCCGTGACCAGTGCCCTGCAGGGCGATATCCAGGTTGTGGTCGGCCGCGAACCGAACGCCGGCGGCCACGTCACCGGCATCGGCGGCCATGACCACCAGCGCCGGTTGCTGGTCGACGATGACGTTCCAGGTGAAACGGGCCTGATCATAGCCGGCGTCGCCCGGCAAAACGACCTGCCCGGACACGCGCCCGCGCAGGTCGTCGATGACATTCGGGTCGAGGTTTTGCCTGTCTTTCTTTGATTCGAGCATATCTTGTCTCCTTGATGATTGGCACACCTACCGGTCCGGTTCGACGGGAATCCGGCAGCCGGCAAGGTTAATAAATGGTCTGTCTTGACCCATTTAGTCGACTTTGTATTTGCCTGCGGATAGCGTAGCGTCAATCAATTGACCGAAGCGCTAGGCGTGTTTAATGCCGGTTCGCCGCGCCGGTTGACGAAATGCAGCACGGCTACCACGCCAACGATCAACGCCCCAACCCCGGCCGCTACCAGGATGGCGGTGATGTCGTTGTAGCGGACGATGATGCCGATAAAGGCATAGAGGTACACGAGGGGAAAGACGACATCGCGATAGAAGATGCGGTAGAGGAAGACCGCCAGACCGGCCGCCACCAGCAGCATGATCACACCCCAGGTGATGTAGCTCAGCCCGAAGCCGTTCCAGTCGGCGGCGATGAGGGCCGAGGCGATATTGGCCACCGTGGCCACGGTCAGCCAGGCCAAGTAGATGCTGATCGGAATTTGCAAGATACGTTCCCAGCCGTCGACGCGCGTTTGGCCGATCTCCAGCTTGCTATAGGCTATCACCGCCGTAAAGACCAGGGCGAACATGATCGGCAGGGTGGACACAAACGCCTCCATCCCGAAAACCCATACCCACAGGCCGTTGAGCACCAGGTTAACCATTAACCACGGTGCCGCGGCCCGGAAACGCGGGTTGTCGCGGTGGGCCGGAAGTGCCTGGTAGACGGCCCAGCCGAGAATGCCCAGGTAGATGACCGGCCAGATGGTCGTGAAAACATAGGTGGCCGGGAAAAAATAGTTGGCGCCGCTGAAGGTTTCGTTGGCGATGTCGCCGGTGTCGGTGTTGGCCTGGAAACCGAGGAAGTTGGCGGCGATCGTCGCCAGGACGATGACCACCAGCGTAATAATGCTCCAGGTTGTTGCGGATTGCTTCATTGATAGGACTCCTTGATTCTAAGGCAGCGAGCATGGTTGGCTCTACTGGATTCAATTTACGTTGAAAAGTATACAAAATAATGGCGTAATGCGTAAGCCTTATGAATTCTTTGGGTCGAAGCTTTTCGTTTAAGGCCGGGTTAATGAACAAATTCGTCGACCGGAGAGGTGACCGGCAGGGGATTTCCGGCTTCGTCCAGACACAAAAGGTAGGTCATCAAGGTTCCCTTGCCTTTGATCGCGATAGGCCCGCGAGGCTCAAAACAGTAACGCGCCGCCAGCTGTTGCCTGACCTCATCGGTGACCTGGATGGCATTGTTTAGCCCGCTGCTTTCCATCCGGCTGGCTATATTGACTGTGTCACCCCATAAGTCATAGATAAATTTACGGTGCCCGATGACCCCGGCCACGACGGGCCCGGTATGGATGCCGATGCGCAGGTCAACCAACTCCCCATCCCATGTCGGGAAGCTTTTGGCGATACGAATGATATCAACGGCGAAGGCCGCTACCGCGGCGACATGATCGGTTAGTGGAGCGGGCAGGCCGCCGGCCACCATGTAAGCATCACCGATGGTCTTGATCTTCTCCAGATGATACCGGTCGGCGAGATCGTCGAATTCGGAGAACAAATCATTGAGAAATCCTACGACGGTTGTGGGGTCAGCACCGTTGCTCAGCCGGGTAAAGTTGACGATATCGGCGAACAAAACCGTGATCGTCTCGTGGTACTCGGCAATGATTGTGCTGTCATGCTTTAATCGTGCGGCGATCGGTTCAGGCAAAATATTGAGCAGCAGGGTGTCGGCCCGTTTTCTTTCGTTCTCAAGCGCGTGAAATAAATAAAGCCCGGTTATAAATATCATCAAGGCTGGAGTGATGATATTGAAAAGGCCGATGGAGACGCGTGTCGCATCGCTGAGTTCAGGCACCAATCCGACGACCCGGGGCTCGAGCAGGCCGGCACTGAGCGCGGACGCCATCAGGGCGATGATAACAATCACAGCCGGACGGGGACCGATGAGGATGACGGCCGCGAACGGACCGAACAACGACCACATGGCCGGGTTCAGGCCGGACTGGAACCCGCCGCTTACCAGGTGAATGGCCCAGGGGTTCAGGGTGACAAAGATAGCCGTGATGAAGACGATTTTTACATAATGGCGAGGGAAGTGATATAAGGCCAGAATCACCAGGATCATGTAAAGGGCGGTCACGCCGTAGAGCAGGGCAACGCGATCCAGTTGGATGACGAGATTGATGACGGTAAGACCGATGGCGCAAACCATGCCGGTGATGCCGGCCAGCATAGCGACGACTTTCTGCTTGCGGACGGTATCATTGTCGCCGGGGACATGCAGATGCTGCTGTAGTTTGCGTAGAAGGAACAGGATCCAATCAACGAGACCGGACATGAGGCTTTGTGTCCTCCTCACCTGTATCGGTGCCGCATGAACAACCCTTGCCTTGGTGTCTCAAAACGTTTGCGAAGGCGATGAGTATTATGGCAGCTTATCGAACCACGAGCTGCCTCTCAAAACCTGAACTACTCCGAATCGACCGACTGCACCAGCGCCACAATCAGTGATGCCACATCATTGCGGATGAGGTCCAGCAGGCGCAGCATTTCGCGGCGTTCGTTGGGGGTCAGGCCCTGGCGGTCGACCCGAGCCAAATGGCCGCGCACCCAATCAAGCCTTTCGATACTGGTTGGCCGGCCGACACGGGCCGGCATGATGCCCTCCGGTTCATAGGTTCGTGAGCGGGAGAGATCGCTGTCCGGGCTGCCGGGGGGCTCAGGGGCAGGGGTGGTAGCCGGCGTGGCCTCCGGTTCATCATTCTCGGCCTCAGCTTGGCGCAGCAGCCGGCTGGCCTGGGCGACGGTGATGTCCGGCGCTTCCCGCAGCACCCGCGCGATCTGCTTTACATCAGTCGGGTTAAGCGCACCGGCCATCCGGGCCCGATGCAGCGACCGCTGCTGGACGGTGGTCAGCCCCTGGTAGATCCGGGTATCCCGCTCGCTGAGCAAGCCGTCGCGCACAGCGTCCTTGATTTCATCCGGCAAGTCCAGCAACTGGATAAGCTGGTGGATGCGCTGGCGGGAATAGCCGAGGCGGCCGCCAACTTTAGCCCAGGTGATGCGCCCGCCCCACGGTTCGCCCGGCGACTTTTCCGGCGCGGTGGGCTGCTGGCTGCGGGCGACGTCCAGTTCTTCCTGCATCAGTTTGCGCAGTCGCAGGAGGCCGGCCGCCCGGTCGACGTCGTTCAGGTCCTCCCGCTGGATGTTTTCCACCATCTGGCGCACAAATCGGGTGACTTCATCGTAATCGCGACGGCGCACCACGGCCGGGATGGTGGTCAGCCCGGCCAGTTGGGCTGCCCGCCAGCGGCGCTCGCCGTGGACGATGAGATAGCGCCCCGCGGTCAATTCCGTGACCTCGATCGGCTGGATCACGCCGTCCTGGCGGATGCTGGCCGAGAGTTCCTGCAGGGTTTCCTCAGTGAAGGTACTGCGCGGCTGGTCGGGATCGGGGTCGATGGCATCGAGGCGCAAGGCCAGCAATTGCAGCCCGGCGGCCTGCTCGATGTCGCCCTCGGTGGCGAACAGCTTGTCCAAATCCCCGCCGCGCGGCTGCACGGGTGTGGAGAGGTTGATCTGGGTCTTTTTACGTGCCATAACTTGGGACCAGTGACGAGTGACGAGTGACGAGTGATGAGTGAGGAGTGCCGATTGACTGGTGACGAGTGCCGAGTGACGCTTGGCAGGTGATGGAAGATAGAATTGAATGTCGCTTTTTTCTAAACTCGAAACTCGTAATTCGTAACCCGTAATTCGTCATTGTTTCTTCTCTATTTCCTTCGCCACCGACCGGTAGGCATTGGCACCGGGACCGCGCGGATCATAGGCCAGCACACTCTGGCCGGCGGCAGCGCTTTCGGCAAAACGCACCGACCGACGAACGACGGTGCTGAAGATATGGATGCCGTTGCCATACTGCTGTTCAATGGCTTTCTGGATGTCGCGGGTCAGCGTGGCCCGCGTATCGGCCATCGTCAGCAGAATGCCTTCGATGGCCAGATCGGGGTTCAACCGCTTGCGGCGGATGGTCTCGATGGTTGAGAGAATCATCAACGCGCCGCGGGCGGCCAGGTATTCGGTCTGGATGGGGATAAGGACGCTGTCGGCGGCCGTCAGGGCGTTGATGACCAGCAGGCCCAGCGACGGATTGCAATCGATGAGAACGTAGTCATAGTCCGGGGCGACCTCGGCCAGCAGACCGGCCAGCACGCGCTCGCGGCTGAGGCTGTTGATCAGCGACACCTCGACCAGCGACAATTCCGGCTGGCTGGGGATAAGGTGAAAGCCCTCGGCCGTTTCATAAATCACCCCGCGCAGGTCGCCCGGCCCGCCGTCGACCTCCATCTTGAGCGCGTCGTAGACCGTCGGGCTGATCTGGTCGGGATCGAAGCCGGCGTGCTGGGTCAGATTGCCCTGCGGGTCCAGATCGACAGCCAGCACGCGCCGCCCATTCTCGGCCAGGGCGGCGGCCAGGTTGACGGTGGTCGTCGTCTTGCCGACGCCACCTTTTTGCATCGCAATCGCAATCACTCGCGTCATGGTTTATATCCGCAGATTTGGTAGATGAGGGCCATTTTATAGCAAAGTCCGGTTGCATGCAGGTTGCCGGTCGCCGCCGGCTGGTCGTGGGTGGCCTGCCGCCGGTTTCCAGGCCAAGGCGGGTGTTGTTGTCTCATGGCCATAGTGCGGTTACTCCGATCAATTTTCACCCGCTACCGGTAAAGTAACACTTGCCCCTGCCGCCGGCCACCGGTCCACCGGTCCACCGGCTCGTTCTATCGATTAAAAGGGCAGCGTGCCGGTCAGTTCTTCGTGCCAATCAGTCAGGAACTTCATCGCTTCCTCGAAGCGGCGGGCGGGCAACATCTTGTAGCCGGTGATGCCGAACTTGCGATACAGCTCGCCGTAGACCGCGCCGAACTCGTTGCGGCCGCTCTTCTTGCCCGACGCCAGGGCCACCGCCTTCACCGCCTGGCTGATCTGGCTGGCCTGGTCGGGGGTGACATTGCG
>JAWOHK010000268.1:0-6622 GCA_046485205.1 Chloroflexota bacterium
GCCACCGCGCATCATTGGCATTGATGATTGGGCCTTTCGCAAAGGACGCACTTACGGAACGATTATCGTCGATCATGAATTAGGCAAGCCCATCGATTTGCTGCCTTCTTCGGCCGGCGATGTGGTCCAAGAATGGTTGGCGAAACACCCATCCATTGAGCTTGTCACTCGCGATCGCTCGGGTGAATATCGCGATGCCATCACCCAGGCACTGCCTCAGGCCACACAAGTAGCAGACCGATGGCATCTGCTCAAAAACATGGAGGAAACGATCGAGCGGTACGTCTCTAAACGATACAAGTCACTCCGTCAATCGATGGCCAAGTGGGCCGAAGACGATGAGGTTGATCTGGATACGGAAAACGGTGAAAAGCGGCGACGTTATGCGCCAGGACCAGAGCGGGAGGCAATACATACGGCTCGTACCCAGGCTCGCTAAGCTTTGTATAAGGCTGTGAAAGTACGATGGGCTCAAGGAGCCTATACCACTGATATGGCTCGTGAATTCAATCTCTCTCGTACAACCATCAGCCGTTGGGTCAACAGCGAAAGTTTACCACCTGATAGCCGAGGGCGGTTCAAACGAAAATGCTTGATTGATGAGTACGAGGCTTATTTGCGGGATCGACTGGCTATGGGCTGCACCAATCAGTCTCAATTATGGCGCGAAATCTGCAAACAAGGGTTTACCGGCAACCGCGAGTTGGTTAGCAAGTGGATTCGAGACAATGGCCTGTCACCTCGCGCCAATTCGACAAATCCAGCCGTTAAAAAAGGCCCTGTCGCAGTTCCACGCCCCAAGGCTTTGACCTGGCTACTCATTCGCCGCGAGGATGAGCTGGACGAGAAAGAGCAATATCTTCTCAAGCTCCTGTTGCGAGATACCAATATTGCCGAACTCCGACAGGTAGCCCACAAGTTTATGCATATGCTTCGCAATCGGTCCGACAGTGAATGGGATTCCTGGCTGGAGACATGCCGCCAATCGGCGGTTAAGGAACTCAGAAACTTTGCGATTAGCCTAAAACGTGACGAGGCGGCCGTCTATGAAGCCATTCGGCAACCCTGGAGCAATGGCGGAACAGAGGGACACGTGAACAGGCTGAAATTATTGAAAAGGCAGATGTATGGCCGGGCTAACTTTGACTTGTTGCGATTGAAGGTCTTGCTGGCTTGATGTGATTAGTTGCACTTTTCAGATGTTGTTGGCGAACTGTTTTGTCGTTCTAAATGCCATGAAATTCAGTCGTTTCTAGATGAAAACGAATCAATATTTGTTCGTTTCAACGCCGATTTTCAATCAGTTTCGAGTTCGCCAACAACATCCTTTTCATGAGGAAGAACCACTTTCATCTGGCCGGGTTTCCCCATGATCCGATTTTTGGCAAGCGAGACTACTCATTGCTCGGAAATCGGCTAAAGCCGGCGAATCGAGACGTTACGGAAAGGACCACTCCCTGGGAGGAGAGTCGCTGCATCCCTGCCATGACGTCCTCGCTTGGTTGGCCGTAGATATCAACACGCGTCGTTGTGATGTACTGCATCACATCGCGCATGTACGGGTCGGCAAGTTGCCAATGAGTCAGGATCGACGCTGAATCTCGATGAACCTGGATGCCGTGAAAACACAGTTCTTCCTCATCGATGCAGACCTCAGCCAGAAGCTGGGGACCGTTAGCTTCGATGAAATCCACCGACTTTCGAGCCGCCTCTTTGGCCTTCTCAAGGGCACCGTTCTGGATCTGAGCAGTTGTGATGAATATGATGTGACCAGAGATGTTTTCCTCCATATCTCACTCTCGCGCCGGAAAGACACCGTGACCGCCTTTCCCCAATGGTTCATCTGATTGGATATGACCAGACGTATTCGAGTCGATCACTCCTTACTTTACTCCCACACCTAGATACGCTGTATAAACTTCCTCAACTGGGCCGTTTCCAAGTGCCTTCTCGAGTCGCTCCATTACGTTATGCGAAACCTCGGCCCAGCGTTCCTCGCCCAACCTGTGGCGCAGCAGAACAACGCCGCCGGCTGCTCGTTGTACCTTCTCCCAAAATTCGGGCAGCGATGGCAAGGTTTCGGAATACTCAACAGTGTGAACGGCCACCTCGCGAAATCCGGCCGTCGACATCTCGCGGGCGAGCATTTGCGGGTCACTCAACGGCGCTTCGCTTTGCGCCGCAGGCAGGGCGGGCAGCACAGCGCTGAGGCTGTCAACTGCGGTGTGAAGCTGACTGGAAACCGACCCCATGATGCTGACCACGGCGCGGCGCCCTGGTCGAAGGACCCGGCGTAGCTCGCGAAACCCGGCAGCGCGATCGGGGAAGAACATCAGTCCGTGGATGGAAAAGGCGCCATCGAAGACATCGTCATCATAAGGAAGATCCTGGCCATCGCCGACGCGCACATCGGCCAAGTGAAGACCAGCCTCCTTCTCGCGGCGGTGCATGTTGGCAACCATGCCTGGCGAGAAGTCAATAGCGCTGACGGTTGCTCCGTTCCTGGCGGCTAATACCGCCAGCGTTCCTGGCCCAGCGGCAACATCCACAATATGGGGTGAGGGTGGCAGCGACGCAAGATGCAGTGCCTCGCGTGCGAAATATTCCATCATAGGTAACAAATCCGCTACATAGCCATCAGCTACGAGGTTCCAAGGCTCGACTAACGGGCTTGTGGCGGGTGCCCCATGGTCTTTTAATTCATATGTCATCGTATCTCCTCAACGAACGCCCGTGTTTCTTGCGGCTGGGCTGCCGCCTATTGGGCTAATGAAAAAAGCCCGGCGCGCCCTTGCACACCGGGCTATGGAATCACCTGTATCGAGAATTGCCTTTCTACCTAACAGCTTGGGGAAAATCAACCCCATCCTAGCACCGATTCTGCATTAGTCAACATTGCGCAATAGTTCACGAGGAGACCCGTGTGACCTGCACCCGCTAGGTGGCCGTTCTGATCATGTTTACGCTGATTTTGAGGCCAGGGCAAAGTGGAGGCAAGAATGTTTGCAAGAGTTGCCCCCCTTCCCGACTCCTGTAGTCTCTAATCGACGTTCTTCGTCATTTTTCCGAATGGAACCCCAAAACACAAGTGATTTCGGGGCCGATAGATATTGTTATCGGCCCTGAGACAGCTGTTTGTCCGTGGTTAAAGTACTGATAAGGTCAGGCGGCTTTTAGCCCAGACCTTCTTCGTTCAAGGTCAATTAAACGCTCGGATTCTCCCTCCCTAGAAAATAGAAACTATACAGGCATGGCTGGCTCAAGAACTACTTTATGACCGAGCTGTTCCACATCCTGCGCACGCGCCTGTTTGAAAAACTGCCGCGCGACGGGGAGATCAACGAGATAGCCCAGGGCTATGCCGTTGGCCAATCAATGTCGCCGTTGCCTGCCAGATGGCCAGCCGGGCAGCGATGGAACCAGCCTGCCCTTGGCCCGGCCACCAAACGGCCAGCGGAGCGCTTAGTAATAGCAGCCCCAGTATCCTGCACAGATTTCAAGCGGGATGGCGATACCATTACGGATTTTAAGCCGATTTCTCAACGTCTTGGGATGGCGGCGGGTACTATAGTTTGATGATATAGCACAGGGCGTAAAAGGGCGGCCGATTTTCGTGTGGCTGGTTTCCGCCAACGGCCTGGATGTTTATGGCGTGGGTATGTGCCCCCGCCGCGCTGGTCTTAATCGCCCCTTTAGTGTCCTGCCGGGAGTCACCGCGACGAGCGATGGGGAAGGCCCAGCCACCGTCTGAACCGGTAAAGCTGTGGGTGTGGTCGCCTGCCTTGGCGGTTGACGCCGGATGGGTGTGTCCCGGGAGATGTTCAACGGTTAATTCGACGGTTTCTTTTCCCCCTTCCTGGCGTATAGCATATGTGCTGCCGGCCCCGACGATGAATTTGTCGCGCAAATCAGGGGTTCCATTTTGACCGTCGCACAAGGCCCAGGGTTCGGGAATGTCTTCTACATCACCCGACCACATGACAATTGTTCCGTCGGGCACCAACGCTTTTTTCATCTTTTCTAGTTCCATGTTCTGTCCCTCTATTTCGGGTAATTGAATCGGCAAGATGTATGGTTCGGGCATTTGATACTCTAGACCCTGGCGACAGGCGGCGGCCGTTTGGACGACAAGCTGCATTTGTTGGCTAATGTCGCTGGCTACTTTTCTTAGTTCGGCAGCCGATTGGGGTAATGGAGCATGGGCAAAGGTTTCGCCGGCAAAGCTGAATATGACGCCGGCCCCTCGTTGGTAATCATGGTAATGGTCACTCACGAAAATAACGTCGGCGCGCAGCTCTTTCAGGCGAAGAAACTGGTGGGCCAGCTCATTTAAGTCTGCCCGGCGTAAGGCAAGATCAAGACCGGTTTCTTCTTTGTAGGGACTAAAAGGGATCGATTGGTCATAGTTTTGATAAATGCCGCTAAAAGGAACGGCGTCCTGCCTTACCTGGCCGGGAAAGTTGATGATCTGTTCGATCATTTCATCAATCGTTCGCGGCAGCGCCTGGTTGCTGTCGCCGCCATCGCGGTAGACAACGACTTCTTTTTCCAACGATTCGGTGACGCTTTGTAACCGGACGGCGACAGATGCATCTCCGGTAGCGCCCCAGCCGCTTCCGGCGACTGCGGCGGCAATTTCTTGCTGTTTAGCTTCGCTGGTGGAATGGATTTGAATGATGCCGAAGTAGTAGCCGCCGGTGATGAATCCGCTCAAAAACTCCTCGCCATATAGTTTTTGGAAATCGGCTTTGCTGTGTTGTTGTCGCCATTTGTCGACATTTTCTCTAGGGCGGGGGGTAGTTATGACTTGTTCGGGGTTTTTCACGACACAGCGGGCGACGACGAAGGTGCTGTAGCGGGATACGGAGCGGTTGCTGATAAACTGGGCGCTGGCGTTGCCGGAGAACACGGCGGAGGAGTAGGATGCGTTGGCGGTTACGGAGAGGGCGCTGATCATCTCTTCGTTGGTGGTGACTACTTGAAGATGAAAGTTAACACTTTGCCCGGTGCCGATGGGAGAGGATAGGGAGTCGAACTCAATCGCCGTGCCGTGCAATGTGCCGAGGTCTGAATTGGTGCCCTGGCCCGGACTGATACCTTGAATAAGTTGTTTTTCCATAGCGGGCTCCTTTTGTGAATCGAGGTGGGAAGTAATAGTATCACAGGACGGTTGTGGGACCGAAACCAGAACGGCTCTTCGTTGTTGCCGCCGTTCAGCTGGACAAAGGTGTGGGTCTGGTTGCCGCCGTAATCGTAGACACAGACCAAGTCGGTCAGGCCGTCGCCGTTGACATCCCCGCCGGCGATGATCTGGCAGCGATTCAGACCGAACCGGCTGTTTTCGGACCAGCTTCGCCGGCGGAATAGGCGTTCGATCCGCGCGGACAGAATTGGGTGTTTTTGCATATCCCCCATCAACTTTATTTGTCCGGTGATATAGGGCAAAAAAAGGAGGGTTTTGTTAGACCGAGACTACAGGGAGGTTTAGAGCAAACCATCCAATGTGGGAACAGGAGAGCGGTAACCGAGGGCAATCATCTCGCCTAACAGCGCATTGGCTTCAGCTCGTGTCAATCGCCCCTGACGTACATTCAGGATTTTGGCTATCCACAATCTTGATCTTGTAGCGCATTACCTCTGAACAAAAATGACGAGGTTATTTAGACAATGCGTTATTTTGATGATGTAGAAAGTTCAGGTGATAAGTTTCCCTTACAACAAGTCAGAGTCCTTAATTGCCGGAAAAGGGGCACTTGGTTTACACTGTCGCAAGTAGGAGTTAGGCTATGTCCCGCAACCTTTATCGCGCACTCGCCCTTGCCATGCTCATCGGCCTTCTCAGCGCGTGTAGCCTGCCGGCGAGCGGATGTCGCATTCGTCAACTCCGCAAGGTGCACACAGAGCACCTCGGCCAACTGACCGGTACGCTGCACAATCCGATTCGGGACTATGGCATGACCGGTACTGACCTCGGCGTCAGCTACCTGGAACCGGGCCGGACCAATCGTCTGATCTTTCTCTTCGGCGACTCCTGGACCCTCAACCCCGGCCGCCATGATCAGGATTCGACCGCCTGGACGCTCCCGTTCGTCATTCCCGACCGCAACAAGTTGCCGAAACTCTTCTGGCACGAAAGCGGAAGCGAGTTCGCTCAGATCAGGATCGCAGGACCGGAGACCATCGACCATGGTGGAATGAACGTGCCCGTGGAGGGTTTGGCGATCAATGACCGCCACTATATCTTCTTCACGACCGGCTTTGACGCGGATGTCGGCGAGTTCGGCGAGTACCGCTACTCGGCTCTTGCCCATACCGAGGGATTGGCTCCCGAATTCGACCACCTGACTTCGGATCACGTGGTCGAGTCGAAGAAGTTCATCAACATCAGTGCCTTTGTCGAAGGTGAGACTGTCTGGCTATTCGGCAGCGGGCCTTATCGTACCAGCGACGTCTTTCTGGCGAAGGTGTCGCCGCCCGCCCTGTTGGCCGACCGTGGGGCGTGGCAGTACTATCGCGCCCCAGACGACTTCGGCCCGGGCGAGGATACGGCCCAGCCGGTGGTCGTTGCGGGTTGTGTCGGCGAGCTGTCTGTGCGTCCTCACCCACAGTTGGGCTACCTGAT
>JAWOHK010000067.1:0-3435 GCA_046485205.1 Chloroflexota bacterium
TGCAGGAGAAACAGGGTGGTGATTGTCGAGGTGTGGATGCCGTCTGAGAGACTGTCCGCCGAGTTCCAAAACTGGACGGGGTAGTTTCCACTTCCGGTGATCGCCGCTACCTCGACGAAGTAGTCATGATCCGCGGCGTGGTTGGCGTCGATGAGGACGTAGTCGACGAGGCTCGAAGACAAGATCGAATCCTCCAACCAGGTGTGGTCGGCCGGATCGGCAAAGGCCGAATCCGCGTATAGATAGATGTTGTAATTGTAACTTGAACTGGCGGCTGGGGAGCGGATACCCACCACGTTCCAGAAGCCGGCATTTGGGTTGAACTGATAGTAGTCCCGCGAAACCGGAGGGGTGCCGTAACTCTGAATCGCCGTGCTCAACACACGGTGGCCGGGCCACCAGGCAACACCGAGGTAAGTGCTATTGGTCCCGGACCAGCTGAAAACATGGGCCTCAAGGGTGTAGGTACCGGTGACTGTGGCCGTGTATTCAATGACCTCGAAGCTGTTGAGGCCGCTTGCCGAAGTAGCCACGACCGTGCCGCCGGGATTTTTAAGTCTTAAATCTAGATCCGCTTCCAACGGATCGGTGGTGTAACCGGCATTCGGGTTGGAGTCCCAGGCGATGGCCGCCCGAATCTTCTGGCCCGCATAGGCATAAACACTGTACTGATGTGGAAAATCGCCTTGAACAACAGAGCGGGCATCCCACCAACCTTCGTCAACCGTGCGGAAGGCCGCGCGCATGTCGATCCCACCGGCCCCGTCCTTTTCACTCAACCGGCTGCTGCCTTCTATGTTGTGCAGCGCCGTGGCCATCAAGACGGCCTTGACCGCCTCCGGCCATCCCTCGAGGGAAGCGTTGCGGTCCATCAGCACGGCTGCGGCACCCGAGACCATCGGCGCCGCGTAGCTGGTGCCGCTGCCTGAACCGCCGTAGCCCAGCCAGGGGTTGCTCATGATGGTGCTGTAGATCAAGCTGCCCGAGGCCGCCACTTCCGGCTTCTCGCAGCCGGTGCTCGGGTTGTTGAAGCTGGAATAGGCGGCGATGACGTCGTCGTCCCAGGTGAGACTGTTGTTGTCATCGTAGGCGCCGACGGTGATCACGTTGTAGGCCTTGCCGGGACTGCGAACGTAGTGCGAGGGATCTGTTCCATCGTTGTGGGCGATGGCAACGAATGTGCAAGCGTATTGGCGGACCAAGTAGTCCGCGTGGCGGTCGTGTTCGTTGAAAGACCCGGAAAGGTCGTTGCCACCCCAGCTGTTGTTCATGATATCCACATTCTGGGTAATGGCAGCCCAGTCCATGGCAGCCGCCATGTTGGCATCGTTGTAATCCGTGCCGTTGGCGCTGAACAGGCTCACACCCTGGGAAATGCCTTGGTAGGTGCCGTGCTGGCTGGCCACCATACCGGCGCAGACCGTGGCATGGTCGTCCACGTTGGTATCTCCCGGCACCCGCGTCGTGCCGGCATTCAAGTAAAGGTTTCCGAACTCCACCCGGCTGTCCTCGGTGATGGCCACGTCGATGCCGGAGCCGTCGAACCCGAAAGTGTTGTCGATGATGTCCGCCTTCTGCGTCGGCTTGGCTACGTTCAAGCCGTCCTGGTTCACGTTGGGCCCGTAAATCGTGTCGACGCTTTCCTTGAAAACCAGTTCGAGAATAGCGTATTTGGGAAGTTCAACATAAACGAGGGGTGCCAGGGGACTCACGTAGCGCGGTTCATAACCAATGTCGGCAAGCTCCTTGAGCAGAGGCTGCTGCAGGTCGCTCATCTGATCGCTGAGATAGGTTAACCTTTCGTAGCGCGCATCCTCGATATCGAAGCGCGAGTCATCCTGGCTGCGTCTCAAAGATTCGATTCTATCAGCGAGCATTTCCTGTTCTGCGTTCTTCTCGCTCCTATCCTCTCTTTCGGGTTTTGCCTTTTGATGATTGGTGGGGTCAGGGACGAACGGGGCATCACCGGCTTCGGCCTTTGTCGGCTGATGTTCTATATCAGGTCGTTTCGGAGAAATCAGATGATCTGCTTTCAACCAAACGGCCACCAGTATGGTTTCGGCCCCATCCATGGTTTCGAGCTGGTCCAACAAGACATGGCTCAATCGGCCGTGGGATGTTTCCTTGAGCATGGCGGCAGCGGTATCGATCGACATGCCGGAATCTTCGGAAAGCAGTAGAGACAGCCTGGCATCATGCACGGTTTCCTCTGTCCGGCGGGCCTCACTCAGCGCTTTCACAACTCCGGTTTCATCCATAACCTGCGTATAGGTCCTGCCCGTGGCTTCCTCGTAAAATTTCACTTGGTAAAGCGTGACCCCGCTCAGCGGAAATTCGCGGCGCTGCACAGAAGCCTGTTGGATGGTGTATGGGGAAAACCCGAGTTCGGTCGAGGCCTTCTCAATCAGCCGATTTTCGAGCGATCCTTCGGCCAAGGCGCCAAAGACGTCCAATCCCGGCAATAAAAACGCAAGCAGCAATGTTGCTGTCCAAAGGAACGGAGCAACCGGTTTCATCTTGACATCCTGCCCGATTTATATGGTTAGAAAAATAAATATGATATTAAAAGGTTGTAAATTTCCGCAAACGACTCGTCACTTCGGTGCGATCTTCTACCGAACATTTACGGTGGTATCGACAGAGCTATTCGCTTGCAGTCAATCAGCAACGCGCGCAAAATCTCGTGGGAACGCCGTGGAACGTTAGTATTAAGATCAACGAGTAGCGTAAATTTAGGAACTTATGATGGACCTATACTGAAAAAATGTAGCTAAACAGACGATTGCTTGCCATAGCGGAGGGGAGAACACAAATTCACTTATCGTCGGTGGGATCTGTTTCCAGCGGGGTTGTTGATCAATCGGTGGAAAGCAAGAAACAGGAATACCCCTTCCCGGAAATTCAGTATTGCCAGATAGTGATAGTCAACCGGCTGAGAAATGAGCGCAGCAACCCACCCCCCACTCCCTGCAGTTACCGCTGTTACTTGTAATCAATTGTCTATGTGTGGAACCGAGAGCGAACAATCCCCACAAGCCCCGGTTACTTTAAGGTATGCAAAAAATGTACAATCTATGGAATAAATTTTCTCATATAATTATTAATTACTATATTAAATAGTTATAAAGCAAACGATCGATTTTTCACTGGAGGGCGAGGGTCTCTATAACTTAAATGAAATAGATTGTGGGTAATATATGCCACTACTATAAAAAACTTTTCACAATTTACCTACACCTGTATGCCGCGAATCTGTCCCAGCAAGGGCTGGATCCGTTCACGATGTTCCGGCGGTATCATGAGCACGAAGACGGGCTGATTGGCCACCAGGCCGTCGGGCGGCGGCCCGAGCTGGCCGGTGGCGTACTGCTTGCGGTTGTCGTCGGATTCTAAGTACTGCATCACGTCCGCAAAATTGCCCGTATAGCCCTGGGC
>JAWOHK010000256.1:0-11638 GCA_046485205.1 Chloroflexota bacterium
GACGCTACTTCCGATGCCCGTGAAACATACAAGTTTGATAACCGTAAGAAATTCCTGCGTGAGGCGTTGAAAATCGCTAATGGTCGGCCGATGATTTTTAAATTGCACCCCAATGAAAACTTCAAGCGCGCCAAACGCGAAATACGCGAGGTGATTGGCGATGTGCCGATCTATACCGACGGCAACATCGACCACATGATCGCCAATTGCGAGGCGCTGGTGTGCCAATATTCAACAGTGGTGTATACCGGCATTGCTCTGGAGAAAGAGGTGCATTCATACTTCGATCTGGAAATGCTCAAACAACTGATGCCGTTGCAAAATGGGGGAATGTCCGGCCACAATATCGCCCAGCTGTGTCGCCACATTCTTCTGGGTGAACCAGTTAACTGGAAGGAGTTTCTGGTACATGTTCCAGCCTGATCCGGCTGGTATCGTGACAGTCGTCCAGGCCCGGACCGGCTCCACACGCCTGCCCAATAAAGTTATGCGGCCTCTGGCGGGCCAGCCTCTTTTGACTCGCATGGTGGAGCGAGTCATGGCGGCCCGTTTGTCCGGCACAGTCGTTGTGGCGACAACGACTGAACCAGATGATGATCCTATCGTTGATTTATGCCTCACCAAGGGCATTAACTGCTATCGCGGCGATGTGAATGATCTGCTCGATCGCCACTACCGTTGTGGCCAGGCGTATCATGCCAAGACAGTTATCAAGATTCCATCTGATTGCCCGCTGATCGATCCGCGTGTCATTGACCAGGTTATCGGGTATTATCTCAAATGGCCTGATCGGTATGACTTCGTCAGCAACCTCCACCCCGCGACCTACCCGGACGGTAATGATGTCGAGGTGATGCCTATGGCGGCCTTGGAAACTGCCTGGCATGAGGCAAATCGCCCGCTGGAACGCGAACACACCACACCGTACCTCTGGGAAAATCCCGATCGCTTTCGAATCGGCAATGTTGAATGGGAAACCGGGTTGGATTATTCACAGAGCCATCGCTGGACAATCGATTACGAAGAAGATTACCAATTCATCCGCACTGTCTATGAGGAACTATATCCGGTCAGGTCTGACTTCAGCCTGGAAGATATTCTATGCTATCTCGATGAGCATCCGGACGTGGCGTCCATTAACCAGCATCATGCCGGGGAATATTGGTACCGACATCACTGGGATGAATTAAGAACTGTCAGTAAACCACGAGAGCCTGGTTTCCTCTAAAAGCCTGGTTTCTAAGAGAAGAATTATTTATGAACCAAGAAGAAATAAAAGAACTGGAAGAGATGGCCTTGCGCGTTCGCGAGCACATCATCCGCCTGTCAACCGATGGCGGATGCTTTACGGGTGCCTCCCTGTCTTGCGCGGACCTCGTTGTTTATCTCTATAATCACTTTCTCAACGTCGGTCCGGGCAATTTCGACGCGCCCGACCGTGATTACCTGTTTTTGTCGAAGGGACATGATGTACCCGCTCTATACGGGACGTTTGTCGAGTTAGGCTGGCTGGCCCCGGAACGGCTGGGTAACCATCTAAAAACCAACGACACCATTTATTGGCATCCGAACCGCAACGTTCCCGGCATCGAGTTTCATTCGGGGTCGTTGGGCCACTTGCCGGCCGTAGCCATCGGCGTGGCGCTGGATTGTAAGATTCGACGCCTCGATAATCGCATCGTCGTTATCACCGGCGACGGCGAGTTGAACGAAGGCTCGGTCTGGGAAGCGCTGCTGGTAGCTCAGGCCTACCAGCTAGACAATCTCCTTTTCATCGTCGACCGCAACTACTTTCAGGCTAACATTCGTACCGAGGAACTTATTCCCCTGGAGCCGCTCGCGCCCAAATTCGAGGCTTTTGGTGGTGTCGTTAAACGAGTCAACGGCCATGATTTCGCGGCGTTGCACGAGGCACTGCAGCAAGTACCCTTCACGGACGGGCGGCCGAGCGTGCTCATCGCCGACACCGTGCGCGGTCGCGGCCTGCCCAGCATTCAGGAACGCGCCGACCGTTGGTTCTGCAATTTCACCCATGAAGAGGTGGCCGAATTGCTGGAAGAATTGCACGGTGTGCGCCGGGCAACGATCGAATCCGAGGCGCTGATCGTGCGCTAGGGGAAAGCCATGAAAAATTACGAAAACACACTTCTAGATCTGATGGCTGTCGACGCGCGAATCATCGTCATGACCGCCGAAAATCGCGCCGCCATTCGCAATCTGCCCAATCTGGTAGGCGAGCGGTTTATCGATACCGGTATTACCGAGCAGACGATGATCGGCGCGGCCGCCGGATTGGCCTTGCGCGGCCGTATTCCAGTCGTCCATGCCCTGGCGACTTTCCTGACCCTGCGTGCCTTTGAATTCGTTCGTAGCGACGTCGGCATCGGCAACCTGCCGGTCAAGCTGGTCGGCGGCGTGCCCGGCTTTTTATCCGACGGCAATGGCCCGACCCATCAGGCCATCGAGGATGTGGCCATCATGCGCGGCATCCCCACCATGCATGTCTTCTGCCCGGCCGACGAGGTTGACCTGGTTATCGGTTTGCCTCACATCTTGTCGAGTCCGGCCCCCGTCTATATCCGGCACAGTGGCCTGAAACCGGCTGTTGACCATGAGCACGATTTTGAGTATGGACGGGCCGAGCTGATAGCCCGGGGGCATGATGTGACCATCATGGTCTACGGCATGTTATTGGCGCAGGCAGTAGAGGCGCGGAATATATTGGAAGCGGAAGGCCATTCGGTTCGCCTCTTGAACATGCGCATGCTCAAACCGGTGGATGAGGTGGCCATTCTACGGGCCGCGGCCGAGACAAGCCTTCTGGTCACACTCGAAGACCACTTCCTGACCGGCGGTCTGTTTTCGATTGTCAGCGAAACGCTTGTTCGAAATCATGTCCTGGCCAATGTCTTACCGATTTCACTTGAGGATCGCTGGTTCAAGCCCGCACTACTCCAAGACGTGCTAGAATATGAAGGCTTCACCGGCCCGCAGATTGCCGACCAAATCCGCGAAAGAATGCTTATTAAAGCCGCAGCCTGAAAGGAACCCATGCCGAACACAATTAAATTTAACCAGGACTATCCTGATATTTCCGAGTCAGAAAAGCTCTATGCCCGCTCAACCGGGCTGATCCCTGCCCACACCCAAACCCTGGCTAAAGGACCAACGCAATACGTAGATGGTGTAGCCCCCAAATATCTGCGCCGCGCATCCGGCGCTCATGTTTGGGATGTCGACGGCAACGAATACATTGACTATAACATGGCCATCGGTCCGATCTCTCTCGGCTACAATAACGAAGCAGTCGATGAAGCCGTCCGGCGGCAACTGGCCGACGGTATGACCTTTTCACTGGTCCACCCGCTGGAAGTCGAGGTTGCGGAACTGGTGCGTGAGGTGATCCCCAACGCCGAGATGGTGCGCTATGCCAAGGCCGGAGCTGAAGTGACCAGCGCTGCGGTACGCCTGGCCCGTGCCTATACAGGCCGGGACAAGGTGCTATGCTGCGGCTATCACGGCTGGCATGACTGGTACATCGGCATCACCGCCCGCAACCTGGGCGTGCCCCAGGCCGTCAAGAACATGGTCCATACTTTCAATTACAACGACCTGCCTTCCCTCCTGGAAGCACTGGATGAGGATACGGCTTGTGTCATCCTGGAACCAATGACCTTCGACTTCCCCAAAGATGACTTTCTGCTCAAGCTGAAGGATGCCTGCGAGGCTAACGGCTCGCTGCTTATCTTTGACGAAATGTGGACCGGCTTTCGCTGGGCTCTCGGCGGAGCACAGGAATACTTCGGGGTGACGGCCGACATGGCTTGTTACTCCAAGGCCATTGCCAACGGTATGCCCATCGCAGTGCTGACCGGCAAGGCCGAGGTGATGCGATTACTGGACGAGCACGTCTTTTTCTTCACAACCTTCGGTGGGGAAGCTCTGTCGCTGGCGGCAGCCCAGGCGACGATCAACGAGCTTCGCACCCACCACGTGCCGGCTCGCCTGGCCGAGACCGGCCAGGTGCTGATGGACGGCTACAACGACATCGCCTCAGAATTGGGCTTGGGCGATATCACTCACTGCAAGGGCCATCCCGCTCGCGGCCTGATCGTGTTCGATGACAAGAACGGCCAAAGCTTGCTGATGAAATCCCTGGTGCAACAGGAACTAATCAAGCATGGCATCCTCTGGTCGGGCTTTCACAACATGTGCTTCGCACACACGAAGGACGATCTCGATTATACCGTGGAAGCCTACGGCCGAGTTTTGCCCACCCTGAAAGCGACGCTGGAGAACGACGATCTAGAAGCACGCTTGCGCGGCCGCCCGGTGCAACCGGTGTTTCGTCGCACCGACACATTCAATATTAAACCAAAGGCGAAATCAGGCGATGGCCGGTAATCTTTTCTCGCTGGAGGGTAAGACGGCGGTAGTCACCGGGGCGCTGGGCCTCATCGGCCGCCATCATTGCCAGGCATTGGCCGAACAAGGGGCCAATGTTATCGTCGCCGACCTGGATGGCGAAGCCTGCGCCGATTTCGCCGACACACTGGCGACGTCGTCGCTCGGCGGCGCGCTGGATGTCACCAGCCCGGAATCGATCATGGCCCTGCGCGATCGCGGCCTGGAGCGCTTCGGTCACCTTGATGTGCTGGTCAACAATGCCGCTATCAACGATATGTTTGAAAATCCGGCGATGGCCGCGGAGCAATCTCGCTTTGAGAACTACCCCCTGGCAATGTGGCAGCAATCGCTGGACGTCAACGTCACTGGCGTCTTTCTATGCTCGCAAATTCTGGGCGAGCCGATGGCCGAACTAGGTCGCGGCAGCATCATTAATGTAGCCTCGACCTACGGCATCGTCGCGCCGGACCAGGCACTTTACAAGACCCCGGACGGCCGCCAACCCTTTTACAAGTCGCCCGCCTACCCGACGACCAAAGGCGCCATGATCGCCTTCACGCGATTCCTGGCCGCTTACTGGGGCCAAGCCGGGATACGGGTCAATACCCTTTCCCCGGGTGGTGTCGCCAATAACCAGGAAGCATATTTCGTTGAAAATTACGCGGCGAGGACGATGCTCGGCCGGATGGCGCTGCCGTCTGATTATCGCGGCGCACTCGTTTTCCTGGCCAGTGATGCTTCGGCCTATATGACCGGAGCCAATCTCGTCGTTGATGGAGGCTGGACGGCATGGTGAATGAATTGCACCGTCGCGCACGCCGCATCCGTTTCCTGCTGACCGACAGTGACGGCGTGCTGACCGACAACGGTGTCTATTATTCATCCAAGGGCGAAGAACTGAAGCGATTTTCGATCCGCGACGGGATGGGTGTGGAACGCCTGCGCCGATTCGCGGGTGTTGAAGTGGGGATCATCACCGGCGAGCAGTCCGGTCCGGTGCAAAAACGGGCTGAGAAGTTGAATATCATCGAATTACATCAGGGCGTCAAGGACAAGCCGGCTATTCTGCAGGGAATCTTGACACGGCACAACCTGACGCCCGAAGAAGTGGCCTTCATCGGTGATGACACCAACGACGTTGAAATCATGAAACGCGTCGGGTTGGCCGCCTGTCCGGCCGACGCGACGCCGTTCGCACGCGAGATCGCCCACTACGTCTGCCCCAGTCGTGGCGGCCATGGCGCGTTTCGCGATTTTGCCGAATTGATTATCGCCGCCCGACAGGAAGTTCAGCCGGATGGTGAAACTGCTGACTTTGGAGAAATTGTTTATGACCAATAATGGAAGAGTACATCTCGGTCGCCGGACCGTGGGTGAGGGCGAGCCGGTTTATATCATCGCCGAGATCGGCATCAACCACAACGGCTCGCTCGACCTGGCGCGAAAGTTGATCGATGGAGCGATATTCGCCGGGGCGGACGCGGTGAAGTTTCAAAAGCGTACGCCGGAACTGTGTGTGCCCCGCGACCAGTGGGACCTGGAACGCGACACACCGTGGGGCCGGATCACCTATTTGGACTACCGTCATAAGGTGGAATTCACTTACGAGCAATACCGAAATATCGACCGCTACTGCCGGGCGCGTGGATTGGACTGGTTCGCCTCCTGCTGGGACGAAGAAGCAGTCGATTTCATGGAACGGTTCGACACACCGCTTTACAAAGTCGCCTCGGCTACGCTAACCGATCGCCCTTTGCTGGAAAAATTGCGCCGCACCGGCAAACCCTTGATGCTGTCGACCGGCATGTCCGAGATGTGGCAAATTCACGAAGCGGTCGATCTCGTGAGCAGTAATGAGGTGATGATCGCTCATGCCACTTCGTCCTACCCCTGCCCACCGGAGGAATTAAACCTGCGGATGATCACGACGTTGAAAGAGACATTCCCCGGCGTTCCCATCGGCTATTCAGGCCATGAAGTTGGTCTGGCGCCGACCTGGGCGGCGGTCACGCTAGGCGCTTCGTTTGTCGAACGCCATATTACCGTCGACCGGGCGATGTGGGGGTCTGACCAGGCGGCTTCCGTCGAGGTCATGGGCTTTCACAACTTGGCGCGCAACATCCGTGATATCGAGCAGGCTATGGGCGACGGCATCAAACGCATCTATCCCAGCGAGCGCGCCGCGATGAAGAAATTGCGCCGCGTGCAGACCGAGCAACCCAGTCATGCAAGTTCGTAAACTGGACACCGCCCAAAAGCGGGAGCGGGCGCGCTTCGTCGATTTTGTCTTTGAACTGTATAAAGACGTGCCTCAATGGGTGCCGCCATTGCGCGCCGACGCGATGGAAATTTTGGACGCCTCAAAGCACCCGTATTACGAACATTCAGCGGCCGACTTTTTCGTGGCCGAGAGAAATGGGCGGGTCGTTGGTCGCGTGGCCCTGCTGGAAAACCGCAATTTTAACAACTACCACAACAGTAAAACCGCTTTCTTTGGCTATTTTGAAGTAATCGAAGATATTGAAGTGGCGCGCGCCTTGCTGGCTACAGCCAAGGAATGGGCCAAAACACGCGGCTTTGATTGCATCATCGGCCCACGCGGCGTAGTCGGCATCGACGGTAGCGTGCTGGTTGAGGGCTTTGAACACCGCCCGGCGCTAACGATCCCTTGGAATTTTCCATATTATGACGCCTTTATCCTGGATTCGGGGTTCGTCAAGGATGCCGATTATCTTTCCGCTTATGCGCGCGGCGATCATGAGTTTCCTCAGCGAGTCTACGATATTGCCGCCAAAGTAAAGGAAAAACGGGGATTCTGGATCAAAACATTTGCCTCGCGCGATGAAATTCGCGAGTGGATCCCGCGCGCGCTGGAAATACACCGCCAGGCTATGAGCAGCCTGCATAGTTATTACCCGGCGACGGAAAAAGAAACACGAGCGGTCATCAACAGCCTGTTGCGCATCGTCGATCCGTCGCTAGTGAAACTGGTCATGAAGGGGGATGATGTGGCCGGATTTATCATCTCCTACCATGATGTCTCCGCCGGGCTGCAAAAGGCGCGCGGCCGGCTCTTCCCCTTCGGCTGGTATCATATTCTGCGCGACCGGCAGAAGACGGATTGGGCCAACGTCAACGGCCTGGGTTTGCTGCCGCAGTATCGCGGTTTGGGAGCCAACGCCGTGCTTTACACGGAGTTACGCGACACGATTGCCAGCTATAACTTTAAGCATATCGATATCGTTCAGGTGAATGAGACCAACTTCAACAGCCGGTCTGATATGGAATCAGTGGGGGCGGAATGGTACAAACGCCACCGGCATTATAAATTGTCTCTTTAGTATCTTGTAACAAAAGGTTTCTTTTGTTCGTAGTTGCGACTTCATTTGCGTTCTTCAGAGACGGCGCTGAAGCGCCTGCTAAGCACAGGTTGTGGTTACTTGTGTGACAGCGTATTTAGTCCAGGAGCCAAGAGAAAGGTAAATTTATCCTGACATACTTCTCTGAATTACTGGAGGAGATGCCGAACCGCGACTCGAGTGCTCTCGAATGCGAGTTCGGGTAGTTGATCCAAAGAGAAGAACCCCGCGTCTTCGGCATCGTCGCCGGCGACAAGACTTCCTCCAATTTGCGTAGCTCTGTAGAGGACAAAGATTGACGCGCCGCCAATATCCGGTGGATTAAAGAAGACATCCAGAACGTCCTCAATCACAACTAAAATGCCGGTTTCTTCTCGTGTTTCGCGGATGGCCGTTTCGCGCGGGTCTTCGCCCTGGTCCAGAAAACCCGCCGGCAGGCTCCATCTCCCGCGACCCGGATTCATGGACCGCTTAACCAGCAACAATCGCCCGCCGTCGACAACAGCCACACCGACACCGACCTTGGGATCGGTGAAATATACGTAGCCGCAAGACGGGCACACCCGGCGCGGGCGATCGTTGACAGGGGCGGTTCGCATCGGTGTTGCACACCGAGGGCAAAAAGCGAACCAGTCCGGCGCGCTGTCTGGCCGGGAAGTTTGCCCAGCCATTTGCTAGATATTTCGTACCTGGCGACGAGCCAGCCAAAACAAAATCAGGAGCACGAGAAAGGCGATCGCCAGGCCAATTTGTAAAACCCTCAATATATCAGCGCTTTCAGGCTGGGCGATCGACACGGTTTCACCAGGAGCTATTACCTCCGGCATCTCGGCCCCCGGCGCATCAAAAGAAGCAACGGGTCCTTCAAGGGGAGCTTCATACGGCTGGATTTCCGCACCGGATATTTCGGCTGTTTCCAGGGTCGCCAACGCTTCCGGATAATCCTGTAGCAAGGCCATGTCCCCTTCGGCCGATTCCTCGATCGCCGCTTCGCCGGCCATCTCCATCTGCGGCTCGTCCGGCACCCCTTGCCTACCAACGGGCGGTGTAGAGGCTGTGCCTTCCAGCCTCAGACTCTCCTCCGCGGTCACAACCGGCGCTGACTCCTCGAGAGATTCACTGACGATGACTGGGGGTACGGCGGCTTGGGTAGCCGTTTGAAATTCGCCCTGGAAAGCGCCCAGGGCCAGCGTGAAGATCAGAAAGAAAGCGGCTAATGCCGTTGCGCCACGCAGGACCGGATAAAGTTGCAACAGTGGCTGTGACTTCGGGCGGGCATAGGCGGCCGGGTCCAGGGCAAAACTGCGAGGCACCCGGCGACGGGGCATGTTGCGCATCTGGTATTTGAGGGCGCGCAGTTGCTCGAACTCGACCCGTAATGCCGGATCACGAGCAAGTTCTGCCTCAAAACTTTCGCGCTCAATTGTCGTGAGGGTATTATCCAGGTAAGCGCTGAGCGCTTCTTGGCGTTTATCGCCCGCTGCCAATCCCCGACCCCGCATATTATCAAACATTTTTTTTCGCCTAAAATCCCTTGTCTTCTAGACGATAAGCAGCGGGTAATAGTTCCCCGCCTATAGCCTGGAGACAGTCGCGCAACTTAGCCCGTGCCCGGCTGAGTCTTGATTTAACCGTACCCAGGGAGGTTTTGGTAATCGTAGCGATCTCGTTGTAGTCATACCCTTCAACATCGCCTAATACGGTGACGATACGCTGATCGTCAGGCAATGCCTGTAAACATTTCTCTATGGCCAGCGCTAATTCCACTCGCTGGCGGTGAGTTTCAGGGCCATCGGTTGGGCTGCGCAAGAAGGCGAAGGACTCATTTTCATCCATGATTTCGTCGAGGGAAGTCTGCGGGCGGCGTTTGCGGCGGCGCAATTCGTCATAGCAGCGATTGGTCGCCACCCGAATGAGCCAGGACTTAAAGCTGCCGCCGCGGAACGAACGCAATGACTGGTAAGCCGTGATAAACGTTTCCTGAGCCACATCCTCGGCGACAGCCGGGTCGGCCATAATCCGATAGGCAACGTTAAATACCAGCTCCTGGTATTGCACCACCAGCCGGTTAAAGGCCGCGACATCGCCTTTTTGCGCTTGTTGAATGAGCGACTCTTCGTTCATCGATTAGTCGGGCCGCGTTTGACAGAAAGCGGCCATTCATCTATACTCACTACCTACCGAAAAGGCCGAAGTGGCGGAACAGGCAGACGCGCACGACTCAAAATCGTGTTCCTTCGGGAGTGTGGGTTCGATTCCCACCTTCGGCATCCCTCAAGCTGAAAATTATAGGCCCCGGTTAACGAGCGGGCAAACATAGCTTCCGACAAGGAAGCTTTTTTTGCGCTTCCGGCCGGCTTCCGCTGTCAGGTCCGGCCGAATTGGCGAGCCAACTGGACCGCTGATAAATGGATAAGTGTCGGCCGGCCGTGCGGGCAGGTATGAGGCACGTCGCAGGCTTCCAGTTGAGCGATCAGGGCCTCCATTTCTTCGCGGCCAAGCGTCTGACCGGCCTTGACGGCCGCGGATTTGCAAACCCGCTTAAGCACCAACGCTTCCAATTCGGTTTGTAAAGGTGTGGATTCGTTTTCCAGATCGGCAACGACGGCTAGCAAGGCTTGAGCCGGATCAGACTGACTGAGGATGGCCGGCACCGCCCGAATCTGAAACGCTCCCGGTCCGAAAGGTTCCACCTCAAAACCCATCTCCGTCAGAAGGGAGAGGTTTTCTTCGATCAGATGGGCTTGCGAAGGCGAGAGATAGGCCGGCGCAAGCGCAACCAATCTCTGGGACATGATCTGCCGCTGCTGCCACTGGGCCAACAGTTGTTCATAGAGAATGCGCTCATGGGCGGCGTGCTGATCGATCAGGTACAGCCCGTTTGGGCCTTCGGTGATGATGTAGGCAGCGCCAACCTGGCCGACCACCCGCATGACTGGGAGCCGTGAATCGGCCGATTCCAGTCCCTCCTGGCCGCTTTTCGCGGTCTCGCCGGCTTGTGACTCCGTCTCCGCCGACGGTCCGCGCAATTGCCAGGGGATATCGAGTTGCGCCGTCGGTAGATCGCGCCGGGCAAAGGCTGATTGATCCAGGCCACCCCAGGCTTGTCGCGGATAATCACTCTGACTCGCCCATGCTCCCAGGTTTCGGGCCGGTGAAGTCTCCAGCAACGTGCGACGTGCCGCCCGCTGGACCGCACTGAACATGGCTCCTTCATCCCGAAACCGCACCTCTACTTTGGTGGGATGGACATTAACATCCACATCTTCCGGATTCAGTTCGATAAACAATAAACCCAGGGGAAACCGGCCGCTGGGCAAGAGGGTATGGTAAGCCTGAACCAGGGCAAATGTCAGCCGGGAATCGCGTATCCAGCGGCCGTTGACAAACAGATTAATGTGGCTGCGATTGGCCCAGTTCAAAGCCGGATCGCTTACGTAGCCGCTGACATGGGGAGTATCAGGGCGGTTAGAATTGTCGGTGACTGTATCAACCGCAATCAACTGACGAACTGTCTCCGGTCCATAAACCGCTAGCAACACATCGGCCAGCTCGCCGCTGCCCGTTGTCTGAAAGGTCACCCGGTTGTCATGAGTCAGGCGAAAACGGATGGCAGGGTACGCGAGCGCATATCGTGTTACAAACTCATCAATTAATCGTTTTTCGGTGGTGATGCTCTTGAGGAATTTGAGGCGGGCCGGCAGATTATAAAACAGGTTTTCAACGGCAATCACCGTTCCCACTGGTGCGCCGACCGATTCCCGGGTCTGAAGATGACCGCCATCCAGCACCAGACGCGTACCGGCCTCGGCTTCGCGGGAGCGGCTCACCACCGTTAGATGGCTCACGGCCGCGATAGCGGCCAGGGCCTC
>JAWOHK010000349.1:0-16232 GCA_046485205.1 Chloroflexota bacterium
CAACAGGCAAGGCCCGGCGTGTCGCTCCCGTTGCGTTACAGTGGCTTTGGCGAGGGGGATACGATATCTTTTCTGTTTGTTCCTTCAAATGCCGTCAGTAGTTTTGTGTTTCCGGCGGGGGCTGCCCCTCAAGGAACGATCAGTTCAACCGAATCTAATGTCTTTGCCGCGACTGTGGAACCGGCCGCCGAACAAGGGCCCCATGCTTTGCTCGCGTTGCCAGCCGGTGAACTACAAGCCACCTGTGGCTGGCTGGCAAGACCGACAACGGGCTGTGTCGTGGGCGAGATCGATATAAGCGGAGCGTCGCTGCCCGAAGGAACGGTCAACTTCGATGACCAGATCGCTTTGCTGGATGTTCAATTGCCCAACCCGATTCCCGCGCCCGGCGGCCAATTTCCGGTGGAGATCATCTGGCAGGGATTGGCTCCGATGGACGAAGATTACACGGTCTTCGTTCAGGTGTTGGATGAACAGGATCGCATCGTCGGGCAGGTCGATACCTGGCCAGTGCAGGGAACTTATCCCACCAGCCAATGGCAGCCGGGCGAGATCATACGCGATCCCTATATTGTCCAATTGAGTGATGATCTTCTACCCGGTGACTTTCAAGTACACGTAGGACTTTACTTGCTGTCCACTTTGCAACGTCTGCAGGTGCTGGATGCAACCGGCCAGCCAATTGATGACAAGGTCACTATGCGGGTCATCTACGACTAGGTTTGGTCATCGCCGTTTAATTCAGTCAGCGACAAGGGGATTTGGGGTATTTCACCAATCGGGGTGGCGCGCATGGCAGCTTCAGCGGCAGGCGGCAGGAGCATCAAGGTTTGCGCGGTGTGGCGTGCCTGATCCGGGTCGCGGGTGATAATCGCCTTAATAGGCGCGTCGAACACCCGGCGTTCGTGATCGATGAAATCATCGAGCGTCAAATCGGTTGACTTCCAGGAACGGGGCAGTCGCAATCTCAATAAGGGTTCGGCCAGCAATGTCCACAATGTGTTGTGAGTCGCCGCGAAGATCGCCCCGTAAACCTTCCGGAACGCGGCAATGAATTGATCGCTATCGGCGGCCGGTAAATCGGGGTTATCCCAGTGGCGGCGAGAAACCTCAGCGAACACGGCATAGTACTCGTTTGCCAAGCGGGCGATCTCGGCCACTTCCTCATCAGTCGCCATTCTGGCGGCCTCAGCCAGTACTTCCGGCAAGATCATCTGCTCAAACCGCTCCATATCCCAAGCCGTTGCTCCGGCACGACGCAGAGCCAGTAACAATGCATCCCCGAATGCCTCTACAGGCGAACTGGTGACGAATACGCCGCGGCCGTGCTGTGCATCAACCAGGCCCCGCGCGGCCAGCATCCGCGTTGCATCGCGCACCACCGCCCGGCTGACCTCGAACTGCTCCGCCAATTCCGGCTCAGTCGGTAGGGCCTCCCCCGCCTGCCATCGTCCGGCTATTATATTTTCGGTAATGGCCTCGGCCATTTGCTCGGCCAATGTTTGGCGGCGCAGGGTAGTCGGGGGGTCAACTGTTGACATGGCTTAAGGTTGGCTTGTGAAGAAGTTCCAGCATCAGATAGGGAACCAATGATAGCACAGTGAGTGTCCCGGCGATAAACCAGGCCGTTGTAATCGATGTATGATCGGCGATGTAGCCCAGCGATGCACCACCGAGAAAACCGCCGGCGTAAGCCGCGAGTGATTGCACCGAAAGCATGACCGAGCGCCGTTCAGCCGGGATTTCGGCGTTGAGCAAAGTAGTGTGCGGAGATAGGCCTACACCACTCATCAAGTAAGCCAGCCAAAAGAACCCGGCTGCCGGTACGAGCGCCTCGGCTGCGGATAAGCCAAGGATGGACAGGCCCTGGAAGAGGCGCGATACAGCGCTGGTCAGGGCGAAACGGCCTCCCAGCAACCGGGAGACAGGTACGGACAACAAGTTGCCGGCCATGCCGACGATGAAGCTGCCGGCCATAATGAACCCGAATATCTGCGTCGGCATAGGACCGGCGCTCCGAAGACCCGGCAAGCCGGCAAAGAATGGCTGCCAGAAAGCTTCCAGGCTCAGGATAGCAAAACCAGCCACGAAAGAGGTCGACATGAGCAGCAAGAGACGAGGATTGGCAAGACTCATGCTGATCGCCGTATGGGCGATCTCAGGCACTGTGCGCACACCGGCCCGCCAGGAATTCCCGTTGAGCGGCCGATCGTCCTCAATGAGTAGCGCGATGGCCATTAATAACACCAGCTTTACCAAGAGGGAAGCAAGGATTGGGATTGCCAGCGGCGTAAGGATCGCTGTTCCGTCAGGCGGCAGGTCGGAAAACAAGCGCGGTAGTGCGCCGCCAACCAGCGTGCCAAGGCCCAGGGCCAGGAGCGATACCGTTTCAACTCCCGCCAAGGCAGGTTGGAGGTTGATGTTCGGATCGGTCGCCTGTAAAGCATCGACAAACCAGGCATCCAGCGCGCCTGAGGCTAATGCGCGACTGATCCCATAGATTATCATGGCCAGGAGCAGGAGCGGAAATGTGAAGGCGAACAGGAATATCAGGCTGTAGAATGCACCCAGCAAGAAGGCCAGCAAGGCCACACGCTTGCGGCCCATGGCGTCTGCTAACCCACCGGTCGGAATTTCCAAGATAACAATTGTCAGGGAATAAACACCCAGGGCCAAGCCCACCTCGAACATGCTCATTCCGCGCGCCTGTGCTAGCAATACCATGAGCGCCAGCGGCAAGGCCGTGGCGAACCAGATGAGGAAGGTGATGAAATAATAGCGGGTCTGAATTGATTTGATCGATTGGGTCTGATTCATCAGGTCATCATATGACATGATGAAAATATAACATGATTCCTCCTATGTGTCAAGGGCAGATTAGAGTGATAATCGCTTGCATCTTGAATATTCTTAGCCCATCGTATTACTGAAACCCCATGTTCGTTGCCTACCTTAAGCATGCGCGTGGCCAGGGTCCTTTTTGGCGCGGGCGATTAAGGCCCGCACGATTCCAGTGATCAGTCCTCTGTTCTTTTCGGCGAGAGCGATTAGAGAGTCAGGCGGGCAATTTGAGAGCGGACCGGATCCGGTCTAAGAGCGGTGCAATAAAGGCCGGAGCGCCGAAATCGGCTATGGTGGCATCGATAGTGATGACCGGCAGATCGGTAATTGAGTCAATCCATTCAGCGATCAACGAATCCATACTGGCCAGATCCTCCCGGCGGGCGATCTCCAACGCGCGGCCACGCCGGGCATAACGCCGCTCAATCATCGCCAGCGGCGCAGTGAGATAAAGGATCAGATCGGGCGGTCCAAGCAGGTCGCGCAAAGATAGGTAGAGTCGCTCGCATAGAGCGTACTCGGCCTCGGTCAGGTAGCCTTTAGAACGAAACAGGCGGGTGAAACCAAAAAAATCGAGGTCCAGGCCACCATCGATGAGGCCGGTCAGAGGTTGGTGGCGTATTGCGCGCTCCTGCTCGGTTCGGAGGAGTAAATAGTCCACCTGATTGGCGAGGGCGAATCGATTCAGGTTGCCGGCCATGAGCGCCTGGAACGGCCGCTCGGTATGTTGTTCCAGGCCGGTGGCGAAAGACGCGCGGTGGCACAATTCAGCGGTCAGAGTTGTCTTACCGACACCGGAATTACCGGCAACAAGGATGACTTTTCCCATAGTTAGCCATTTTTAATACGCCGCCGCGGCTTCTTCAACGAAGATGAAGGCGCCATAACCAACTACCCGATCTCGTGGGCCGCCGGTGTCGCCGGAATTACGCAGGTTCACGGCGGTGACGCGCATTTTTCGGCGACGCGCCGCCAGCAACAAACCTTGAATGGCCGTTCGCCCGCAGGCGCTATTCTCTTCCAGGCTTTCTCCGTCAAGAGCGGTGATTGCATCGGATGCCTTCTGATCCATCTGCCGAGCTGTTTTGTAATCGTGGTAGTGGCTCAGATCGGAACTGATGATAATGCGCGTCTCCGGTCCATCCCATAAATGATCAAGGACTTCGGCCACTTCGATTGGTGAAGCGTTTCCGACTAGCAACGGCACGATAGTGAAGTCGGGGCACAATACCTGCAAGAAAGGCAATTGCACTTCTAGCGAGTGTTCGGGCTGGTGAGCGAGGTCGTTTTCCCCCACCTGAGGTAGCTTGAGGGCGGCTGCGCGGGCCGATTCATCGATCGGTATCACTCCGAGCGGCGTGGCGAAGACTCTGGCTCCACTGATCGCCAATCGATTGACGGGTACAAAGTGCGCCGGTCCTAGCAGGATAAATCGTCGAATGGGAATATCGGAGAAGGCCAGGTTGACATAGGCCGAAGCGGCGATCGGGCCGGAGTAAATGTAGCCTGCATGAGGGACGATAACGGCTTTTACAAGGGGTGGGTCAAGACTGTCTTCAGGCGTTTCCGCCGCGCTTAGATACGATTCAATTAACGCTTCCAACTCGTCGGGATCAGCGGGATAGAACTGACCGGCCACAGCCGGATGGCGGACTTCTGTTATTGGCATTGTAAATTCCTTAAAGAGCCTTCATGCCCTCTTCCAACGTCCAACCCGGAGTTGGTTCCTTATAGTATAATATTGATGATGTTTTAGCTATTCACAGAATCCGTAATCTTAACGGAAGCTGTTCTTGGATTGATGGGCAAGACTTATCAACGGGTCTTCCCACAACAGGGTCGGCCGGTTTATATCCCTGACCGGACGACCGGAGGATAAGGTGATGGAACCGATCAGCGGGTACCCGGCCATTCATTGGCACCGTCTGGAGGACGGACGTTTCCAGTGCGATGTTTGCCCTCGCAACTGCAAACTTCATGACGGGCAACGGGGGATGTGCTTTGTGCGCGGTGCGGTCGACGGGCAGATCGTCCTGACGACCTATGGACGATCCAGCGGCTTTTGCGTCGATCCAATCGAGAAGAAACCACTGAATCATTTTCTGCCGGGCACCCCGATCTTATCATTCGGCACGGCCGGCTGCAATCTGGCTTGTAAATTCTGCCAGAACTGGGATATCAGCAAATCTCGCGAGTGGGATACCCTGGCCGATCAAGCTTCGCCAGAAACGATTGCCCGGACCGCCCGGCGGATGGGATGTAGCAGCGTCGCTTTCACCTACAACGACCCGGTCATCTTCATGGAATATGCTATCGATGTGGCCGAAGCTTGCCGCGAGGTGGGGATTAAGGCGGTGGCTGTCACTGCGGGTTATATCAATGAAGCGCCCCGACGAGAGTTTTTTTCCCACATGGACGCTGCCAACGTTGATCTCAAAGGTTTCACGGAGAGTTTCTACCGCAATATCTGTGCCGCCGAGTTAGCCCCCGTTTTGGATACCTTGTGCTATCTGAAACATGAAACAAACGTGTGGTTCGAATTGACGACGCTTCTCATCCCTGGCTTGAATGATTCGAATGAAGAATTGGATGAGATGACCCGCTGGGTGGTGGACGAGCTGGGACCGGATGTTCCCATGCACTTTACGGCTTTCCATCCAGATTACAAAATGCTTGACCGACCCCCCACGCCACCCCTCACGCTGTCTCGTGCGCGGCGCATCGCGCTATCTAATGGAGTCTGTTATGCCTACACTGGTAATGTGCATGACGACGAAGGCGGCAGCACCTATTGCCATCAGTGTGGCCAACAGGTCATCGGCCGGGATTGGTACCACATCACTGCCTGGAACCTGAGCGATGACGGCCGTTGCCGCGTTTGCCACGCCGCTTGTGCCGGTGTATTTGAAGGCCCGGCCGGGAATTGGGGGGCGCGGCGATTGCCGGTGCGGCTGGCGGAGGCCATCCATAACTAAGCGTGAGGGCCGCAACCGGCACATATGGCAACGCAATTTTCGTGCCGCCTGGCGCGATACACTCTTATTATTGCGCCAGTTTGCCTGGCCACTGTTTCTGTTTGGTGTGGTCATGATTGGCAGCGGGCTTCTCTATTTCAGTCTGGCTCAGCGGAGCGGACAACCGTCTGGCAGTCCTGTCGAGTCGATTTACGTAGTGCTGGCCATGACCTTTCTGCAGTCGGTGGGCGATTTTCCTGATCTATGGTTTTTGCAGGTTTTTTATTTTGTAATGCCCCTGATCGGTATCGCTATTCTGGCTACTGGTCTGGCGGATTTCGGCCGACTTTTCTTCAATCGACGAACACGGGCAAAGGAGTGGGAAATGGCGGTCGCGTCTACCTTTCGGGATCATGTCATTTTGGTTGGTTTGGGCCATTTAGGTTTTCGCGTGATGCGGGCCATTCACGAATTGGGTCAGGAAGTTGTGGTTGTTTCGCTCGATCCAGAGGTAAATCTGATCGATTCAGCGCAACGAATGGGGATACCGGTCATTCAGGATGACGCGCAACGAGAAGAAGCCCTGATAAATGCCGGGATGGCACGGGCGCGAGCCATCGTCATTTGCACCCAGAATGATGTACTGAATTTACAGGCAGCTTTCAAAGCCCGACGAATAAATCCCGATATCCAGGTTGTCGTCCGCATCTTCGAAGATCAGTTTGCTAGGGAAGTGTCAGACCAATTTAACTTTACTGCGCTCAGTGCGACCGGCATGGCCGCCCCGATGTTTGCTGCTGCAGCTTGTGGAATGGATATCACCCCGCCTATAACGGTCGAAGGACAACTGCTCAGCCTGGCCAGTCTTGAGGTTAAGCCCGCGTCCGAACTGGAAGGACTGAGCGTAGGTGAGGTCGAAGCACGGTTTAACGTGAGTGTGGTCCTACTGAGACACGATGGTTTGACGGATTATCATCCTCATGCCAACTGTGTGCTGGCGAAGAGAGATGTATTGGCTGTTCTGGGTGGGCCGGAACAACTAGGTATCGTGACGGTGGCAAACCAATAGAGATTTAGCGCCTCTGATTCAAAGACTCTGGCCCGAAAGACATTAAAAAGGGCGGCAAATAATATTTGTCCGCCCTTTTTGAAACCTAAATCAGACTAATTTACTGGCCCGGCAATACGTCAACGACATTGAATGTATTCAAGACATTGTCAAGCGCATCCAGGTCCGCATCTGTAACCGCCTGGACAACGACGACAGCAGCGTAGGATCTGTCTGCCGGCTCGGCGCCCAACACGATAATGACGCTACCCTGGCCGGCGCAATCGACATAGAGATCATAAACACCGTCGAAAATGGAATCGTTGTAATCGTATCGGCCGTCATAGCCACAATCGCCAGTAAAGTCGAAAAAATCGACCAGTTCATTCATGTCCATGCCTGCTAGACCCGCGGAGGCCAGGATTTGGACGCCCGGCGTTGTGTAATTGTTGTTGAAACCGTCGAGACTGGTGGATGCCAGCAGGGAGCTGCCGATAACCGTACCACTATCAGTCCAGAACGAGCCGTCGACGTCGCTCCACTCCACGGGAACCTCGACATAGACAGCGCCGGCGTCATCATACACGCCGACGAAATTGCCATAGGTTGCCTCACCGCCACCGCTGCTGCTCTGGTCACCCGAGGGTACTTCTTCATTAATGGCTTGTGCAAAGGAGAAGGACGTTTCCAGCGGGCGGCCGTTCAATTGGCCTTCCAGGACTTCCTCCGTATTGAACCGCAAAACTTCGATGCTTAACACATCTTCCGGATTGTGGCTTCGCAAGATATCACAGTAATCGGCCATCGTGCCATCGGTAGCCAAGACCAACCCTTCCATTGTGGTGATGATGTCGCCGGGCATGATCCCCGCTTGATCGGCCGGAGAACCTGAATCTACGGAAGCAACCCAGATACCATTGATGTTCTCTCCATCGGTCACGGCCTGCCCGTTTACGCCGATTGAATTGAAGTTTTCGCCGGCCCGCAGGCGTTCGATAATCGGTATAGCTTCATCCCGAGAAATGGTAAAGAATTGATTTGTCTGGTCGTTCCCGGCATAGTTCACACCTACCAGGTAGCCGTCACTGTCGATCAAGGGACCGCCGGAATTGCCGGGATTGATAGTGGCATCTACTTCCAATACCCTGTCCACCGAAGCCCAATTTGTTTCTCCCACGACCTGGGCTTTGGAAACGATACCCCGGGTTAAGGTGTACTCCTCATTACCGAAGAATGGAAAACCGGCGGCATAAATGTCCAGGCCGACGTCAATCGGTCCCTCTCGCCATCCGAGATAGGGAAAGCCATCGCCATCGATATCAATGACCGCCAAATCGGAGCATTCCGACACACCTAATATTTTGGCGTTGCGCGGATTTTGCTCGCCTTCGACAAAAACCTGGAGGAAAGCCGCGCCGGTTACGACGTGGTTATTTGTTACTGCAATACCGGATTCATCGATGATAAAGCCGCTACCCTGGCCGGCAGTGTTGGTCATCATCCCGAATTCGGGGTCGATAAAACTGCCCTGGGCCTGGATCCGGATGGTCGCATTACGGACGTCCTGCAGATTGGTCACAGCCAGAGAATCTTGCATCTCCAATTCTCCAGTCGTAACCGGTGTCGATACTTCGCTGATGACATCGCCGCTAACCTGTATATCCACCGTCTGGTTCAGCTCATCGTTCAGGTACACATCCGCCTTGTAAGTACCCGGGGCCCACACACCGGAGGGCGACAAATTGAAATAAAGCTTACCGGTTCCAGAGGTTAGCGAAACCTCATCGATCAGTGTATTTGGCGGGGCGACCGTGCCGACATCGACCGCATACCAGGAAGTTTTAACCATCGTATCATCCGGCGCATTGGCCAAATCGACAACAAGGTAGAATGTTTCCTCCGGTTCAAATGTTGTGGCCGGTTGAGTCCCGGCCTCATCTTTGGCCAGTATGACGTCGCTGATGTTGGCTGTGCTGGCGCTGAACTCGCAGGCAGTCAGCAGCAAAAACACCGCGCCGAAGGTCATAAACAGACTGATATGTCGGCGATTCATCTTGCTACTCCTTTTTAGATAACTTTGCATGAATAAATTGTCACTGGTATCAATTGAATGGATTAGCTCTCTTGATCATGGTATCACTTGGCTGGACAGAGAGAGTGAATCATATTACACGCAAAATAATAGCAACGGACTTTTCGCATTGCAATTAAAGCCATTTATCTCTACCTTCTGGATTTTAAATATGGACGAAAAAAACCCGGTTGTCCTTTTGAGTGAAAATAATTGGCATGTTGTCGACAACTCCCGTGGTTCAACTAACGCTCTTTGCGGCCGTGAAATCCGCGATCGACGCGCGCACAGCCGGCTTAAAACTATTGGTCGGGACCACCTGTGCCAGGATTGTCTATTATTATTTGACGGTGAATTAAAGTCAAAACGAGAATCATGATCAGGTTTGAATTTAATTCAACGTGTTGTTCACTTGTAAATTACAAACTAGTGTTGTATTATTTCAACAATATAGATCGGTGCAAACCGGTGAAGGTTTCATTTGCGCTATTAGGAACCTGATAGGTGAAAAACGCGATTGACATCAAAGGTATCCGCGACGGACTCTTGGTCCGGATTATCGACGACCCGGAAATTGGTTTATTTGATCGCCTGCCGCGGGAACTTGAAACGAAACGCAACTTCATGGCGGGCAGTCGAATCGTTGTTGAGGTCGGCCGGCGCCGGCTAACCGATGAAGAGGTCACCGATTTACAAAAATTGTTTGAAGTCAATGACCTAATGCTTTGGGCGATTATTTCTGATGACAAGGCCACGCGTGATGCAACGCGACGGGTCGGGTTAGCGACTCGGCTAGCCGGTAGCGCCACTGATTTGGAAGGCAATTCGATCGCCGTTCAGTCTGAGAATGGTGTAGTGCTTCCTATCAATGCCCTGCCGTTGGCGAATGCCTTGATGTTGCGCGAGACGCTCCGCTCCGGCAGGTCGGTCTGGCATGAGGGGCACGTCATCATATTAGGTGATGTCAATCCTGGCGCCGAGGTTATAGCCGCCGGGAGCGTCATTGTCTGGGGCCGCCTGCGTGGGTTGGTCCACGCCGGGGCGTTAGGCGATGATGGGGCCTCGATTTGTGCCCTGGATCTGAATCCGATGCAGTTGCGCATTGCCGATCAGATCGCCATTGCTCCGGCCGATCATCGCCGCCGTCCTGAACCTGAGCAGGCAAAGATTGTCGATGGCCAAATCGTGGCTGAATTGTGGCGCGCCAAGCATGGGATTTCATGATCCTTGCCGGTTTATAAACGGTGGACGACCAGTGATAAGTGGTAGCTGCCATCAAGTTGTGCGCAGTGATGGTATGAAATATAGGGGTCAGAAGTGAGGCAGATGTTATGAGTGCACAAGTCTTGACAGTTACCTCGGGCAAAGGTGGCGTTGGTAAGACAACCGTCACCGCCAATCTGGCGACCGCGTTGGCGATGGATGGCCACAAGGTCACAGCTATTGACGCTGATATTGGCTTGCGAAACTTGGATGTCGTCATGGGCCTGGAGAATCGCATCGTCTACGACCTGGTGGATGTCGTCGAAGGACGCTGCCGGTTGCGCCAGGCGATGATAAAGGACAAACGCCAGCCGGAGTTGTATCTCATCCCGGCTGCCCAGACGCGAGATAAAACGGCCGTCAGCCCTTCGGATATGGTGTTGCTATGTGACCAGCTCCGTCAGGAAATGGACTATGTCATCATCGATTCGCCGGCGGGTATCGAGCGTGGTTTTCGCAACGCAGTGGCTCCGGCCGACCAGATATTGGTGGTGACTAACCCGGAAGTCTCAGCTGTCCGCGATGCCGACCGTATCATCGGCCTCATCGAGGCGGAGGAGAAAGGACCGGGTCACCTGATCCTTAACCGGGTGAAGCCGGAGATGATTCAGCGAGGCGAAATGCTTTCGATAAACGATGTACTGGATATCCTGGCTGTAGAATTGTTAGGTGTAATTCCCGAGGATGAACGAATCCTGGTTGCCAGCAATCAGGGCCTGCCGCTGGTTATGCATGGCGTGAACGGGTCAAGCGCCGGTCAGGCCTTTCGCGACCTGGCGCGTCGCCTCAACGGCGAAGTCGTCCCTTTTATGGAATTGGGCGCCAAGCCACGCTTGATGGACCGGGTGCGCAGTTGGATGATTGGGAATTAATGGAGATTGATTGTGAGGTATCCCCCAAGGCTTTGCCGTCCGGCGCGGCTCCTCAAACGGTCAATTAGCGCCGCGGCAAAGAGAAAAGGAGAGAGGCATGAGCTGGCTTGATCGATTACTTGGGAAACGAGAAACAAGCGGCCAAGTGGCGAAGCAGCGACTACAAATGGTCCTGATCCACGATCGCGCCAACTTACCCCCCGGACTTTTAGAACTGATCAAGGACGATATTGTCGAGGTTATCGCCCGGCATATGGCCGTTGACACAGATAAGGTTGTTGTCCATCTGGAACAAGACACGCAGGAAAACCGGCTGATCGCCGAAATACCGTTGCTGACGACACGTGGGCGTGGAAGCCGGAAAAGCCAAAACCCGGCAACAATCCCTGGCTAATTCTCAATATTCTGGAGGTTTTCGCGTGCACCAATGGTCTCAGGTTGGAGGTGGCTGAGAGCATTGGTGGATGCTTCTATCTACCTGTAAAATGATCAGTCATGCTGTCTAAGACGTCGGTTTGGCGCTTTTTCGATGTGTGGCTTTTCGCAGCCGTCTTGTTACTGACGGCTTATGGGGTCATGATGATTCGCAGCGCCGTCACCGGCGCGCCGGCTCAGGAGCCTCTCCCCGCCGATCAAGTGCGCTGGGCGATCATCGGTGTGGTCATGTTACTGGGGATTGCCGCCATCGATTACCGCATCCTGACCTCCAGCCATTGGTATATCTACATCGGTCTTATCATTTTGCTGGTCATCGTCGCCGTTGGCGGCCAGCTGGGTAATGATGCCCGGCGCTGGATTCCTTTACCCGGGGGTTTGCAAATTCAACCCTCGGAATTTGGCCGGATTTTTATGGCGATTACTTTTGCCCAGTTTCTGGCGACTCGCCGTCATTTGATTAATCGTTTCTCCAACACCTTGCTGACGCTGATTTATTTCGGCATTCCCATTGGCCTCATATTTATCCAGCCGGACCTGGGCATGTCAATTTTGTTCATTTTTCTGTGGTTCGTCATGATTTGGGCGGCCGGTTTGCCGCTGTCTCACTTCATGGTCTTGTCGATCATCGGAGTAGTCAGCATTGTGTCGGTTTTCCCCTTTCTGGCCGATTATCAGAAGAGCCGGATCACGGTCTTCCTGAACCCGGAGGAGGCCGACCGGGATGATATTTTCAATATCAACCAGGCTGAGATCAGCATTGGTTCCGGCGGGCTCTGGGGCAAAGGCTATTTCCAGGGAACCCAAAGCCAGTTGGGCTTTTTGCGGGTGCAACATACCGACTTCATCTTCGCCATGATCACCGAAGAAATGGGCCTTGTCTTCGGCTCTGTGGTCGTCATAAGTCTGATCGGCTTTATATTGCTGCGTATTTTGCGCGCGGCCGCTCGCAGTCCAGATCCGGCTGGGAAGCTGCTTTGCATCGGCATTGCCGCCTTCATTTTCTTCCAGACAATCGTCTCGGTCGGTATGAACGTGCGCGTTCTACCTGTCACCGGCCTGACGCTGCCCTTTGTCAGCTATGGCGGCAGCTCACTCATCACCCTTTTCCTGGCTATCGGTGTCGTCGAGTCGGTGCTGATGAGGCAGCGAAAGCAGGAATTTGGTTAAGACAGTATTACTCGTTGAGGCGCGCTAAAATCTCTTCCATTTCGGCGATCTCGCGCTTCTGGGTCTCGACGATCTCTTCGCACAGTTCTAGGATTTGGTCATCGGTGATATTAGCTTCCTCGCACATCGTGATCGCGCCGGAGTGGTGAGGGATCATCGAGCGCAGAAATGGCTCATTGCCAACCGCTGTTTGCGTCCGGGTAAAGAAGAAGATGAGCGCAAACAGGCCGATAAAGGACGCGATTAAAATGTAATTGAGTTGCTGGTTTTTGTACATGGATCCCATCACCAAAACCATCAACACGACCATGGGGGCGACCATCAATAGAGTCATGTAGACCCGGTTGATATTGAAGCGAAAATGTTCGATGGTGTCGATGAGGGTGAAGCCGACGAAAAACATGATCACCGCGTTGATCGTGATCACGATTGCCAGTTTTTGATAAGGGGAATTCATTTTAGATTGCTCCTTTACTTGACTTTTGTCTCCCCGATGAAGTTACCTAATTCGAGAATAATCTAAAATATACCAATCGGTCAATACTGGATTGACACATATTTCACCTGTATCCCAGGCATATTTTCAGTTATCGCAACATCAAATTGTGGAAGCTTAGGAGAGGGGATGTTTAAACCTAGTTGGATGGCCGAAGGATCGATATTCGCTCCGGCGAGAGACGGGTGGCGAAACCGCAATGGGTAGGCTGGCCCAGCGATTCAGGCAATTGTGGATCTTTGCACAAATCCGGATCCAGGGACACACGATGAATGCTTCCAACCAGACGCCCCTCGTACCAGACACCGCCACCGGAATTGCCTTTCCGGAATACCTCGCCGTTGAGGTTGCGCAGACGGAAGCTCGGAATCCCTTGATAGTCTATCCACCTCTCCACGACCGCAGGCACAATTGACAGCCTGCCGGTATCCGCGTCGCGATGCACTATCTGAACCTCCGCACCGGGCTCTACCTCCTCGCCATTGCCAGCCGATACACCTTTCGGTAGACCCACGGGTGCGTCAAGGATGAGCACGCCGTTGTTTCGGTAGCGGATGAGTGCACGAAAGGAAACGATGTCGAGCAGAACTTCGCTTCCTGTATAGTCCGTCATTTCCACATTGGCGCACGAGGCGTCGAGTTGAGCATAGTGATCGTGAGTTACAATATACGTGCCGTCGCGGGTGTTAACAAGGGTGCCCAGCCCAGTGCTAACCGAATTTAGCTGCGTGTCGCGACCATCTTCGCGAACGACAATTTGATTCCCATGTACATCGACATAGGGTGCCAGAATCTGAAGCTTTATCGTGGCGCGGACAAGTGGTTCGATTGGAGCGGCAGTCGGTTCGATTGCCGCGGTTGGTTCATTTGCTGTTGTGGTCGCCTCCGGAGCGGAGAAGGCGGCGATGCTCAAAACCAGCGTCAGGCCCAAGAATACTGTTAATAACTTCCTGGTATTCATGAGACTTTCTCCTTATACCGCTCACAAAACGAAGCCCCGGATTTAGGTTGAAACCCGGGGCAGGTTGTTGATACGATTTATCTTTCATTCAAGAGCCGGTGCTTTTCTAAGTAACGGGCCATTGCCAGCCATCGGAAAGCCATGTTGTCGGCCGCTTCATCGGAGGCGGTATACTCGCGGGTGAGCATGTCGTGATCCCGGTAGTACCGCGCCATCGCCCGCCAGCGATAGGCTAGGTTGTCGGCCGCTGCGTTAGTGTCGAAGCGCGTCAGCATGTCGTTATCATTGTAGAACTCGGCCATCGCTCGGCAGCGATAAGCCAGCACGTTGGCGGCCTTGACGTAGTCGAAATCATCGCGGGTTAGCAGCCCGTGATCCTTGTAATACTGGGCCATCGCCTGCCAGCGATAGGCCGAGAGGTCAGCGGCTCGGGCGTAATCGAACCCGGTCACATCTCCGGTCCGGACCTGCCCCACGGGTAGACTGGGCGAAAACTGGAGGGCTCCCGGATTGATCGTGTTCAATACCAGGATGCCGGTCGCTGTTACCAGTAGCAATGCCAGCAGCATTGCTGTCATCTGCTGCAAACTCAAGTTCTTGTTCATCACACACCATCCTTTTATTGATTAAGCAAGAGGTGTGACGCACTTTCTGAAGTGCGTCACACTTGTTTCTAATGGCTGCCGGTCACCAGGATATAGCCCCTGGCTTCGGTGAAACCGTGCGGCACGCCGCCGACGGTGGCGCAGACGGCATCGGCGTCACCGGGATCGACTCCATCGTACAGATCGAGGAACAGCGTCTGGCCTTTCAGCGCGCCGGTACCCTGGGCCACCGCCCGGCCGAAATAGACGCCTTTGTTGGCGATGAACGTCCAGTGACCTTCCCAGGCGCCGTCGATGGTGTCAGGTTTGAAGCTCATCGTCCCTCGAATGGACGCCGTCCCATTTGCCAGATTGAAATCGGCGTCGGCGACGGTTGTGTTGATGCCGTTCATCTCCGGGTTGGCGGAGATATTGATATTCTCGTGAACAATGCCGCGAATGTGCCAGGCATTGCCTTCCATCCAATCGGTCCCCCAGTCTGTCGTACAGTCGTACTCAAAGCTGGACACTTCGTGGCGGGTGGCCTGGGCATCAACTTGAAAGGCGACGCCCAGCATCAAAGCCGCGACGAAAACAGTTGAAAACGCAATCACAGCTAACTTCTTCATCGTAAACCTCCTTTGGAGATAATTTGGGGCGATGATCCCCGGCTATGGCCGAGCCTGATCCGACCACAGCGCTTGCCTGACTCTTGTTCAGGTTCCGAACTGCCTTTACCCTACCATTAACACGCCAGGCAAATGCCGGTAAATCGCAAGGAGATCGCAAGGGATGATTGATATTCATTCACTAGGCCATTACAATGTAAGCAGCTAATGGATTGATTGCGTGTCAGCGCCGGAAATAACCGGCATCGGGGGCCATCATGGCACGTTTGACGCTTTCCCTCCTCGGTCCGTTGCAGGTGCTGCTGGACGGCCAACTCGCGACAGGCTTCGAATCCAACAAAGTTCGCGCGCTGCTGGTCTACCTGGCGGTTGAGGCTGACCGGCCCCACACGCGTGATTCCCTGGCCGGTTTGCTCTGGCCCGACTTTTCCGAACGCTCGGCTCATAACAATTTACGATCAGCGCTGGCCAACTTGCGCGGCGCGATTGGCGACCGGGCGGCCGAACCGCCCTTCTTGCTCATCACCCGCGATTCTGTCCGTTTTAACCCGGCGTCCGACCACGCCCTGGATGTTGCCGGCTTCAATACATCAGCCAGTTTCAGTCCCGATCAACTGGCCGTGCTGGCCGATAGCTATCGTGGCGAATTTCTGGAAGGCTTTGCCCTGCCCGATAGCCCGCCGTTTGAGGCATGGGTGCGGGCCCGGCGCGAGCAGTACAAGCGGCAGGCGATGGAAATTCTCGGTCGATTAGGGGACCAGCATGAATCCGCCGGATTGACAGAACAGGCCGTCACCTGTGTCCGGCGACAGCTGGAACTGGAAGCCTGGGATGAGAGCGCTCACCGGCGGTTGATGCGCTTGCTGGCCATGAGCGGCCGGCGCGACCTGGCCCTGGCGCAATATGAG
>JAWOHK010000262.1:0-6028 GCA_046485205.1 Chloroflexota bacterium
CCTTTCTCCAGGTACAGTGTGTAAGCCCGCAAGCGCTGAGGTGTCCACACCGCGATGTGGGCCCGATGCTCGCCCTTCTTGGGCCGGTCGGTGACAATAGTCGCCGTGCAGGCCAGACCGGCGATCGGCCAGGTCTCCAGTTCGCGCAGGTGATAAGCGCGCGCCAGCGCCCGCCCGGCCATCAGTCGCGCCGTTGAGTCGCTGACAAACTGATCAGGCTGCCGGCCAAGAAACTCAGCAAAGGAATCAGCCGCATAGGGCACCAGCGCCTCCAGCAACGTTCGCGATGCACCGGGAACGGCCAGCAAATCAGCCAGCGCCCGGCTGCCGGCCCCGGCAGTAACAAGCACGGCCCGCAGCGGCCTGTCATGAATAGCCTGGATAAGCCGGCGGGTATCATCATCCATGACTTTCAATTTTAATCAGGAAAGACGATCAGGGCGAAAGAATGACCGTTAAATTGCGGGATGTTAATCGAAATGTCTCCAATAGCCGAACAAGTGTTCATTTTAATGTTCAGGCAATGCCATGCGAGCTAAGAGGAGATAGTTGAGCCTGTGACCATTCTCGTTGATAATACGGCAGGGCAATTTCGAGATAGCTGAGTCATTGCGTTCGCCGATTGAGGTATACATTCATTGGAAACCTTGTTGCTTATCCTGTTTATCCTCTTCATCGCCGCGGCCTTTGGCTGGCTCCGGCGTTCTTTAGGCGATGAATGGCCGCGATCGGAGCCGGTCGATAGTATGTCGCCGGAGAGCTCGTCAGAAGCACAGCCAGATTTCACGGAACCGCCACCTACGAGCCTCGCTGGGCCCTCGCGGGCGAAGCCGGTTGTGGAAACGGCGATCCTGCCGGCCGCTATTTCACCCGCACCGGCCGAGCTCGGCGAAACAACAACTGTTACTATGGAACGACAGGCCGCGCAGGAAGCGCCGTACTCTCCGCTACCCCAGCCTTCCGAATCTCCCGGCGTTCCGCCCTCCACCGTAACGGCCGTCAAACCGGAGGTGCCCGTCGGTGCCGCCTTGCGCCAGCTTAATTGGGCCCTCACTGGTGGCGGTCTGCTGCTGCTTGTACTGGCCCAGGCAGCCGCCCGCGCCACGTTGCCCGGCCAGCGATTACCCTCTTTTCTGCTCTTCCTGGCTGCCGGTCTTTTCTTTCTCGTGGGCATTCAGTCGACGGTGCGCGGCGGTTTGCCGAACCGTATCGGGCAAATAGTGGCCCGGCTGTCGGTCTTCCTGCGTGTAACGCCGGTCCAGGTCGTGCTATTGGGGCTGGCGCCGGGTTTCGCCCTGGTGGCGCGACAGGCGGCGGGCGATGGCCTACTGGCCCATCAGGCGGCCGTAGCCACACTGGCCTGGATAGCGGCAATCGCGCTGGTCATTGCCGGGAGCGCCAACCCTCGTGAGGGTGACCCGACCCAACGGTTGGGTATTACCCGTTGGGACATTTTGCTGTCGGCCGGCCTGTTCGCGCTGGCGTTGGCGTTGCGCGCTACGGCTATGACGCGCTTCCCCGGCACCTACTCCGGCGACGAGGGCTCGGCCGGGCTCTTTGCCCTGGAGTTGCTGAGCGGTAAAGCCAATAACCTGTTTGGTGTGGGCTGGTTTTCCTTCCCGGCGTTCTATTTTACTGTCCAGAGCGCGGCTATAGCCCTGTTGGGGCAGACGGTTGAAGCGGTGCGCCTAACATCGGCGCTGGCCGGCGCGCTGACCGTCGTGGCGCTCTACTGGCTGGGCCGGGCCATGTTTGACCGGGCGACGGCCTTGCTGGCGGCACTTTATCTGGCGGCATCGCACTACCATATCCACATGAGCCGGATTGCGCTGAACAATGTCTGGGACGCGCTCTTCGGCACCCTGGCCATCTTTGGCCTATGGTATGGTTGGCGCAGCGGCCGTCGCTGGGCGTTCGTCTTGTGCGGGCTGGCGTTGGGTTTGGGCCAATATTTCTACGTCACTATCCGCACACTGCCTATTCTGTTTTTGATCTGGGCTGCTATCGCTCTCTGGCGACAGCGGGCTCAATTCCGCCAACGTTTCCACGGATTGGTTTTGGCCGCATTTGTGGCTCTGATCGTTTACCTGCCATTGGGTCTATATTTCCTCGACAATCCGGATGAATTCCAGGCGCCACTTAACCGGGTGACCATCTTTGGCGAGTGGCTGGAACGCGAGATGGCTCGTGGCGAACGGACGACGGGTGAGATCATCTTTGACCAGGCTGTGAGCGGCGTGTTGGGCTTCACTCATGAACCCTTGCGGTTGCTCTACAATCCCGGTTCGGCGCTTTTGTTAACCGGCGCCGGGATACTCTTTCTATTAGGAGTTTTGTGGGCGCTGCTTAATTTCGATCTACGCTATCTCCTGTTGCTCTTGCCTTTAACGGCGGCCGTAGCCGCGAACGCCATCAGTCAGGATTCACCGGCATCACAACGCTACATCCTGGCTATGCCGCTCGTGGCTCTGTTTATCGCGATTCCCTTGGCCCAGGCTGTGGCGTGGCTGCGCGTTCAATACCCGCGAGCCCAGGCGGCCATCGTTGCCGCGGCGTTGACCCTCATGGCCCTGGTGGCCCTCGTCGATGTGAATTACTACTTCAACCGTGTCTACGACACCTACGTCCTCGGCGGCTTAAACACTCAGGTCGCCACCGAAGTAGCTTATTTCCTGCGAGACGAGGAGCCGGCCGAGCAAGATGTCTACTTCTTCGGCTTTCCGCGGATGGGCTATTTCAGTCTGTCGACTATTCCCTTTCTGGCCCCGGACAAGAATGGCATCGACATTATTGATCCCCTGACCTTGCCACCGGACTTTCTGATCAGTGGGCCGACGCTCTTTATCTTCCTGCCGGAACGCCTCAACGAGCTGGAATTGGTCCGGCAGCGCTACCCGGGTGGAGGGTATGAGGAATTTTACTCAGATCAGGGCGAATTTTTGTTTGCCGTTTATGAGTTTTAAGGGCTTTCGTCATCCGACCCGCTGGACCAGTCGAATCCCGCCGGTCGTTGCAGCTCCGTGCCGAACATCTCGCTGCGCCTGGCTGTCCACGCCTCATTACCGGAATCATGGCCGACGTGGTCCATAAACCCGGCCACCCGGCTATCAAGCAGGTCGATCTGGTGCAGCAGCACGGCCTCGATGGTTTTGGGCAATACCGGTGACCCCCATTCATAGGTCCCGTGATGGGATACGAGGAGGTGGACGAGTTGTTGAAGCTCCGCCGCCGGAAAATGCAACTCAGCCGCGGCCTGCTCGACGACCACCACGCCTCGAACGATGTGGCCGACCAGCCGGCCGTCATCAGTGACGCCGATACCGTCGTTCAGGCTGTATTCCAGCGACTTCCCCAGATCGTGTAACAGCGTGCCACAGACCAGCAAATCGCGATTTACAAACGAGTGTTGACTCGCGAGATGACCGGCCAGCGCGGCCATGCTGAGGGAATGCTCCAGCAGGCCGCCGACATAGGCGTGGTGCATGCCGCGTGCCGCCGGCGCGATCGCAAAGGGAGCGGCCAGCGGTCCTTCCAGCAAAAGGTGGGCGGTCAGTGTCTGCCAGGGGTCGGTCAGGCTGGCAATCACCTGGCTTAATTCATCCTCCATTTCGGCCTTCGGCCGGCGGCTGGCGGGCAGGAAATCAGCCATGTCGACGCCATTGGCGCGGGCGATGTCGCTGATATTAATTTGCAGGTTGTCTTTGTAGGTGTTGACCTTGCCGCTGATTAACACGGCCAGGCCAGGCCGTACCCAGGCATCGATAGTCAGCGGGACGTCCCAAAAAACGCCGTTGATCTGTCCCGTCCGGTCACGCAAAATGGCCAGGAGGAATGGCCGTCCGTCTTTTGATTGGCGTCGAACAACATCATGCAACAGAAACGGCTCGTGGAGTAGCTCCGATCCCGCTCCCAAATTTGCTATGAATTTCTCTTTTGCCATAATGACCCCGCCCTATTTGAGATTTTGCCACGATGATCTACAATGCTGGTAAGAAGGTTTACCGACGCCGGTTGACCACGATTGATTGATTATACCCTTAACCCTGCTCATGGCGACGTATGACTAGCGAGCAGAACATTAAAACTGGCGGGTATTCAGTTTAATCAACGGTAGCGTTTGGATTAAATAGCTCATGAAAAAGATTATTGTTGGTCTTTCGGGCGCGAGCGGCATCATCTACGGCATCCGGTTACTGGAAGTGCTCCAAGCGCTGCCGCACATGGAAACCCATTTAGTGATGAGCACGGCTGCTGCTACAACCATCCCTCTGGAAACGGACTACATGCCAGAGCAGGTGCGAGCGCTGGCTACCGAAGAGTATCGCTTCAAGGATATCGCCGCGGCCATCTCTTCCGGCTCCTTCCGCACCGACGGGATGATCATCCTGCCCTGTTCGATGAAAACCCTGTCGGCCATCGCCTATTCCTACAGCGACAACTTGCTGACCCGCGCGGCCGACGTTGTGCTGAAAGAACGGCGCAAGCTCATTCTTTGCCCGCGGGAAACGCCGCTGCATGTGGGCCATCTGCGAGCCATGACGCTGGCCGCCGAAATGGGGGCGTTCATCGTCCCCCCCATGCCCGCGTTCTATCACCGGCCGCGGACGGTCGACGACATCATCAACCAGACGGTCAACCGGGTACTGGACCTTGTGGATGTCAGCCTGCCGGAGGATTTGTTTCAACGCTGGCAGGGCGGGCGGACGTCGCGTGAGGAGTGAGGCGGCCACACGAGCGCTGGCCTATCTGGCCGGGCACCATGTGATGACGCTGGCTACGCAGGGGCCTTTAGGTTTGTGGGCGGCGGCCGTATTCTATGCCAATGACGGCTATAACTTGTACTTTCTCTCCGCCGGACACACCCGGCACGCGCAAAACATAGCCGCTTCGCCCGTAGTCGCGGCCACCGTTCAAGAAGATTACGATGAATGGGCAGCGATCAAGGGTATACAGTTAGAAGGAACCGTTCAAATGCTGAAGGACAAAAGGCGGGAAGAAGCGGTTTTGCTGTATGCAACCAAGTATGATTTTTTACGGAAACCTGTTTCGGTAGTCGAAGCGGCCCTGGCCGGGGTAAATTGGTATTGCCTGACCCCGGCCAAGTTATATTTTGTCGATAACAGTCGCGGTTTCGGTTATCGGGATGAGATCGATCTCAACAACTCCTAGGGCGATTTTCTTTCAAAAGTTTTATGAAAATCGCTCCGGCAACCGGCAAACCCTTGTGCTAATTGAGAAAGCTGCGGGTTCTTTTCCTTAGAGGACTTTATGATCACCAGCCGTACCAATGCCCAGGTCAAATACGTTCGCCGCTTGCAAACTGAGCGGCGCTTTCGCCACGATGAAGGCGCATTTGTTGTTGAAGGCACACGCTGGTTGCGCGAGCTGGCCCAAAACGGCCTGACGCCTCGGGCCCTCTACGCGACACCCGCCTGGGGCGAAAGTGCGGAGGGGCTGGAACTCGCGGCGACATTTAATGCGGATGTCACGCTGGTCGATGAGCCGGTCATGGCGGCCATGAGTGATACCGAAAGCGCGCCGGGTGTGCTGGCCGTGCTGCCCATCGCGCCGCGACCCCTTCCCGCCCAACCAACCTTGCTGCTCATCATCGATGCCCTCAATAATCCCGGCAACCTGGGCACGATTCTGCGCACGGCGGCTGCCGCCGGAGCTGATGGCGTGTTGCTGGGCCCGGACAATGTGGACCCTTACAACCCCAAAACCATCCGGGGTAGCATGGGAGCGATCGTACGCCTGCCGATACTAGCCACCAATTGGGAAGTGATTCACCGCCTGGTTAGCGGCATGGCCGTGTGGCTGGCCGTTGCCCAGGACGGAACAGCCTACTCAGATGTGGATTGGCGGGTTCCCTCGGCCATCCTGATTGGTAGTGAGCCATTCGGCGCCGGGGTCCAAGCCGAGCGCCTCGCGACCGGTCCCGTAACCATCCCCATGCGTGACGCCACCGAGTCGCTCAACGCGGCCGTGGCCGCCGGCATCCTGCTCTTCGAAGCCGCCCGCCAGCGAA
>JAWOHK010000285.1:0-10563 GCA_046485205.1 Chloroflexota bacterium
CCTGCATTATGGTGTGAGCCATTATTTGGCCATGTGGGACAAGAGCGAGACGTATGCGGTCGAAGCCGGCAATGCTGAACTCTGTCACTATCTAGCCCGATTGGCCAGACGGTCACGGTGTTTTTCGCGTTGCATCAAGGCTTTGCGCCGCCATGTCAAGTTGTTTATCTACGCGTGGAACAGACGGCAGCTTTATCGTCGCGCTCATCCGGATTACCCAGCTCATGTCATCCAATTCATTTGACCACGGTTTTATTCACTCCCCGTTATTTTCAAGGGTTGCAATTCCGATTACCCGTGATACTATTTCAGCATTTGATTCGTGCGGCTCAGCGGGAAGTCTGGAGAGATATTAAGCTCAAACATGTCGCCTTCTGATACCCGCGACCTATCGGGTCGGGCGAGATACGGCATGACTCCATCCTTGCACATCACCGTTATCCAGGAACGGGAACACTCTCTCATAACTATCTTTAAGCTGGAGGGCGACATTGACGCTGAGTCATACGTACTCTTGCAAGATAAGGCGACTGAGTACTATCAGACCGGCACGCGACGGTTGCTCCTTGACCTGTCTGGCGTGCATTTTATGGGCAGCGCCGGACTTCGCGCATTGCACCAGATCGATGAAATGCTTCGTCGCGAGACTGCCGGAGAAGATGAAAGCAACTCCGGCATCGTGAATGGTAGCTTCAAATCACCCTATCTGAAACTGTTGAACCCTTCCGCATCGGTAGCCAGAACCCTTAAATTGTCCGGTTTCGATTTGATTTTTGATGTTTTTCATGACCAACAAGCCGCAATCGACGCTTTCTGATCTTGGTAGCTTAAAATTGTCCTCCTGATGACCAGTCACTTACCATCGCTCGCGGAGTCCTCCGAAATAGAAACCCGATTGTTGGCTACCTTGAAAGATAAACGCATATTGATCGTCATGGGCAGCTACGTTGGCAAACGTCCGATGTACGAACGCGCCCGGGAGTTAGGAGCGAAGCTGGTCGTTATGGACGGCCCCGGCCACTGGACGCAAGCAGCCACAGCCGAAAGTCTTTTTGAACAGTATATCGAGGTCGATCTCTACCCATCCAATACTCTGGCGGACCGAGCGTATCAGGCTATTCGAAAAGCCAATCTGCATTTCGATGGGGTAGCTACTTTTGAAGAATTCGCCGGACCCCTAACGTCGCTCCTGGCTCGAGGGCTTGGCCTCCCGGGCCATCCCTTTCTTTCTCTTGCCTACTGTCGGGATAAGACCTTAACACGCGAGGTCTGCATCGAAGCCGGCATCCCCTCGCCCCGGTTTTATCGCATCGGATCGGTCGAAGATATTGAGGTTGCCGCCGAGCAAGTCGGCTTTCCCGCTGTTCTTAAGCCCGTGTCCGGAGCCTCATCCGTCGCCACTTATCGCGTTGACACGCTAGCCGCCTTACACCAACGCTATAAACAAACCATGGAAGCCGTGCGCGAACATCTCAAATCATCAGATGTCCACAGCGATGATGAGAACGAATTGATATGGAAGAATGGCTTTGACATGATATTGGAAGCGTTTTTGGATGGCGAGGAATTCGATGTCGATTGCCTCTTGTCACAGGGAGAAGTTGTCTATGCGGCCGTCACCCGAGATCTGCCCCAGCCCTATCTCCGTGAAGTCGGTTCTCAGATGCCGCCCGCTTTTCCGGCGGATAAACAGGATGAATTAATAGGTTTCACCGCCCAAGTATTGCAGGTTCTTGGTTTTTACCATGGGGCTTTTCACGTTGAAATGAAATATACGGAACAAGGGCCGCGCCTGATCGGAGTAAATGTCTGCATCGGCGGCCCCAGGCATCAACTGAATCGTCTGGTGTGGGGAGTTGATCTTGTCGAGCAATATTTACTGAGTTGCCTGGGTTTGCCCATCCAGCCACGAAAAGCAATTGAGCCGCAAACCTACATCCTGACCTCCGACCTGCCCAGCCCCCGTTCAGGCGTGATAGCGCACACCAATTTTCTCCAGCCCCTCGACACCCATCCTCATGTGATTCAGAAAAAAGTGAACGTCGAAGTGGGTCAATTCGTCACCGGCCCTGAATCAGGCGTGCCAGACTCGCTTGGTGAAGTGATGGTGTTTGGAAATTCCGTGGAGGCCGCCGAACAAATTATGGCCGAATTATTGGCCATGATAAATCTCCCCCTTGAAAGTACGTGAGTCGAAATGGGTTCACGAGTATCGGTTTCCGGAAATTAATAGGCTTGCACTTCCGTTAGATCGTTCACCCGGTCACGCAAGTGGCCGGTCAGGTTTTGAACAATGCCTTCGGCCAGCTCGAAGCGATCCTCCAATAATTCGTAAAATGGGGCCTGATCTATCCGCAGCAACCGCGTATGCTCGACAGCCGTCACTGTAGCCAGGCGCGGTTCTGAACCCAACAGAGCCATTTCACCAAATATCTGACCCTCCTGCAAGAAGTTAAGCGTGCGGTTGCCGGCCAGAACTTCTACCTTCCCCCTGGCGATGATGTACAGCGCATCACCAGGCGTACCTTCTTCAAACACCGTATCACCCTGGGCTAATCGCACTTCCCGCATGAGAAAAACGAGTTCGGACAGTACGTCAACTGGCAGGCGACTGAACAAATTCACCCGCGTCAGGAGCATCATTCGCTCCACAGGCGCCAGCTCTGGGGCAAGCAGGACATTATCTTCATCCGGTGCATAGCTCGTGGTAATCGAAGTATCGGTTGAAGTTGCCTTACTACCCCCGGCTAATTTTTCTACGGAAGTGCGTAAATAACGGGATAGAACACGAATAATACCGTAGTTTATCGGGGGATGTTCCGCCATCAACTCGTTAAATGGGTCACGATCCAGCCTTAGGAGGCGGGTGGGCCCAACCGCTGTGGCTGAAGCCGAGCGCGGCTGAGACTCCAGCAGAGCCATTTCACCGAACACATCGCCTGCATCCTGGTGATTAAAGGTGTGGGCACCATCATGAATACGAATCCGCCCCGCGGCCACAATAAACATGCTGTCGCCGTCCTCACCTTTAGCGAAAACTGGTTCGCCGGCCTCAACGCATGTTTCCGTCAACTCAGCGGCCACATCTAACAGCACCTCATCTGGTGTACGTGCAAAAAAGGTGATCTGATGCAAAATATCTACTTTCGCCATGATGGACAAGGATAAGTCGTTGTCCAGTCTCCTGGAATTAACTAATCTTTCGACCTCAGCCGCGACCGGCTTATCGGCGCTGGCGATCATGCGCTCCACGGTTCCCACCGGCTGGCAGGCCAAAGCCCACACCGCCATCTCCCTTACCAATGATGAGGCGGAATCATCCAGCGCCATCTTGATCATCTGCTTCTCTATAGCCTTGTCCGTCAGGCCGGATCGCCCCACGCTATACAGCGCGCATAACTGCAACCAACCGGATGGCCCTTCCAGCAGCGCCAATAGTCGCTGCGCCGTTGTCATGCTTTTTTGGGGGAAAACCGGCTTCAGCCGCGACAATTGTTCCGCTGGTGTTTGACTGTCAATCAGCGGCATTAAGATGGCCTTGAGGTCCTTTGCAACCATCACATCAATTGTTTCCAGAGCATAAGATCGAACTTCTTCCCCGGCCTGATTCGATTCTTGAAATACTTTCCAGGCTCGTTTTATCGCTCCGGGATCGTAAATGAACGAAAGGAGATTGAAGATATTCTCTACATGACGGTTTACTTTGACTTGCAATCCGTTCAGTAGCAGGGAAAGCTCCTCCTGACTAGAGTCTCTCATCAAATCAACCTGGGCGGCAATGGTACTGAACGCTCGTTCGGCCTCGGACCTAATTTTTTGCTTGATGTGGCTACGTTGTTCACTCCCGGCCTGAAAGCCACTTTGGTTGAGGGCAGCTAGTATTTGCCACCTGACATTATCAACCGGATGATTCAGGTGTTCGAGAAGAAGATCGGTGATCGCCGGGCCACCAATACGCCCGCCGATGCGGGCCAGGTGCTGCTGGACCGCTTCATCCTGATCAGGAAGATCGAAAATTCAAAATCCGCAGCAATCTGGCCTGCCACCGGCTCATACACTGACTCTTGTTTTTTTCAGAAACGATAGTTAGGTTTCGGTTTCCCCAGTGATGAGCAACAAGATAAATAATGATTGATCAAAGCCATTTGAAAGTCAAACAAATTCAATGTTCAATCCGCCGCCGATGATAAACGATCACCACGAAAGCAGAGTTGACCTCAGTGCATTCACTTCACTCAATCAAACACGATAATGACCTGGGCATCCGGTAAGTCGCCTTGCTCATCCCGGGCTACCAGTCGCGGTAGCCCTTCCACCGGCCGATAGAAGCCCGTCGCCAGCTGGTACTGTTCACCGGGATCGGCCGGTAGCTCGAACTCGACAACATCGCTGATTACCTCGCCATTCACCCACTGCGAGGTTGGATAACTGTTTCCGGTCACGTGGCCGTCCACCTGAGCGACGATAGCGCCGGTTGCGTCGATGAGGTGCACAAATCGGGTGTAATCCTGATTCATGGCGGCCATCGCTTGCCAATGGAGGGCGAGCCGTAGCATATCGCCCATGCGTTCCAGGTCGTAGCCCTGCAGCCAGATAGTGGGTTGGTCATCGACGGCAAAAGAGGCGTTCACTGAGGTAATATTTTCCGGCGAGGTAAAGACAGGTTTGATCGAGCGAAAAACGGGACCGCCTTCTTCAGCTACCAACTCGCCCAGACGTCGCTGCAAAATGGGTTCACCGGTCAGGGGATCATATAAAATGATCACTAACGGGTAAGGGGCAGGACCGGAGAGCGTGTTGGGCAAGCGCAAGGCCAGCCAATCATAACTCGGTTCTCCGGCCGGCCAGCCGTCTGTCGGTTGGAAGCCGTAGCCGGGTTGGGTGTCCAGTTGGCTCAGAATCGCGCCGGTGGCATCCTGCACACGCCAGGAGACGTGATACCGTTGGGCGGCCGGCTGCCAAGGCAACCAGGCGAACTGACCGTCCAGGATTAGCGGCTCTCGCTCAACCAGCGCCAAAGCGCGCACGTCCCAGGAAAATGGTGCCGCAACACTCTCAACCGGTATCGGTTCATCACCCGTCACTACCCGCACCGGACGCAGGAAGAGATCGCCCCGGGTCTGGCCGGAGGGCATCAACGGCCGCGCCTCGTCGATGGTCAATCGGGGAACGTAAAGACCTGCCGGCGCATTGCGGGATATGGGCAAGGTGAAAACAACATCCGGGCCGCCGTCAAGGGGCCGGGTTTGCGACGCCAGCAGAGGGGGTTCGGCTACATCGCGGGAGGTGGGTCGGGCGGTGGCCGGCGTGGCCAGGTCGAGTGTAGTCGTTTGCCCTGCGCCGGGCAGAAGACTCAAGGTGACGATGAGTGTGTCTCCAGCAGCGAGCGTATCGTTGCTATAACCGTAACTGAAGAGCTTTGCCCCATTATCAAAAGATACCCCGGCCGGGTCGTGGTGCAAATAACCCATCTGGGCGAAGTCCCAGGTCATATCACTTTCGGGATAGTTGAAAGCGGGCCGGAGGCGGCCAACGATAGCAACAATCAAGATGCCCAGGAGAACCAGGCCATTGATGATCCATGGGCTACTGCAGCCGGCCCGCAATCGATCCCAATTTCCAGCCAGCAACAGAAAGATGGCAACCAACGCAGCCGCCAGCGACACCCATTCAGCCACGCGCCGCACCGGTGTTCGCTCTAGAATCAAATCGATCTCGTGGCTTCCGGCGGGCACTTCGAGAAGCATCAGGCCGGAACCGGGTTGCGCTTGTAAATCAGCCGGCTCACCGTCGATGGTCGTTTGCCAGCCGGGCCAGAACAGCGTGGGGAATAGCAGGGTCGCGCCTTGCCCGCCGGTCGTCACTGCCCATTCCTGCCGCGTCGCCCGGCGCGAGACAGCGGCCGATTCCAGGCTACCATCCAAGGCTACCACCCGATCGCGCTCGTTCGTGTTAAGCCAGGGGCTGGTGTACGGGCGCGGTTGCGCCTCCGGCGGGAGATATTCGGCGCTGACGGTGCTGCCGATGTTGCCGGTAAACCACTCATATTGAGCCAGGCGCTCGGCCGTTACGTCAGCGTCGGTCAAAGTCAGGTGGTCGGTGCGCAAGCCAAGCAAAGCCCCAGCCAGCAAAACCAAACTCGCTGCGGCCGCCATCAACGGTGCCATATGCCGGCCCGGCCAGAGCGCCAACGCGCCGGTCAGCAAAGCTATAAACAATGCCTGAACCGACAGGAAGCGCCACGGAAATTGAGTAAACGAAAGCAACGGTAAATATTCCCACAACACACGCGAGAGCGACGTGATCATGGTCGTAGCGATGAGCGCCCCGGCTAGAATGAACAACAACCGGCTTCGAGTTACGGATTGCCTGCGCCAGATGAATACAATCGCTCCGGCTAGGGCCAGCCCCGCCTGTACCATTCCCATGCGAAAGGCAACGCCGCCGTCGGGACTGTAATCAAATAAAAGATTGCTCTGAATCAGATCAAGGTCGCGAAAGTGGTTGCTGAAATGGAAATAGCCTTCGGTCACGGGACCCAGTTGGGCCAGATCCTGCTCGGCCAGCGCGGGCACGAAGAACCACGCCGCCAGGGCGAAGGCCAGGGCCAGGGCAGCGAGGATGGCGAACAGGGGAGCGGCGGAGCAGCGGAGCGGCAGGGATTGGCGCTCCTTCCTTTGAGTCTCTTCTTCCCGGTTTTCTTGCCATAGTCGCAGGATCAAATAGAGCAGTAGAAACGGCGAGAAGATGAGGGCCGAGATGTTATGGCTGAGGATGAGCGCGGCATAGGCCAAGGCAAAGAAAGCCAAGCGACTGCCAATCACCGGCCACTGCATGCGGTTCGCGACCGGTTGGCCGCGACTGGCGGTCACTTCTAGCAGGCTATCGGCCGCCAGCAACACCAGCGGATAGAAGGCCATCGCCCAGAACTCGGCCAGTGAATCGCCACGGACATAAACGTTGACCATATGGAATGGGGCAACGGTATAGGCCACAGCCGCCAGCAGCCCGGCCCAGGGCGAACCCAGCCAGCGCCGTCCTAAATAAAACATCCCCAATCCCGCCACCACAAAACCCAGCAACTGCGCGGCGTGGATGGAACGGACAAAAGTCAGGCCCATGAAGCGAAAGATGGCGGAGATGTAGATCGATAATGGCGCGTAGTAGTTATAAAACGGGTAGCCGTAACCGTAATTCGCATCGGGCATCCAGCGAACCGGGAAATGGCCATCGGTCAGGGCCGCGACCAGTTGGTGTAACCGCTGCAATAGAAAGGGACTATCACCGCCACCGCGAGTGTTCAGCAGTCCCGGCTGCGAGACGGCCGGCCAGGCAGCCACCAGCGCCACCAGCACCACGACCAGCGGGAAAAGCCAGGCCGGCGGCGATTGGCGCCACGCGGCCCAGCGCTCAGCAAATCGATCGATCATATTCCCTTATACCGGATGCCCCTTTTCACGGGAAAAATGCCCAACGAATACTCTCCAAAAAACCTGCATGAACTGCCTAATTTGCGGGTTATCGCTCCGGCTTGGATCGCATCCCGACCAGCAACCGGCCGAAGACGGCGCGGTTGACGGTTCGCGGGAGAAATCGCGTGGCGAAGATGCCGCAGCGATAGAACCAGCCGGTGACGGCTAAGTCTGAACGCCCCAGCCGGGCCAACGCCTCCCGCACGACCGCTTCCGGCTTCAGGCTCATGAAATCGTTGATCCCGGCCCCATCCAGAAATTCGGTGCGCGTCGTACCTGGCGCCAACGCCAGGACATCGACCCCGTCAGCCCGAAGCTCGGCCGCCAGCCCCTCGCCCAAGAGCAAGTCAAAAGCCTTCGTCGCCGCGTAAAGGCTCCACAATGGTGTGGCGACAAAGCCGGTGACTGAGGTGACAAAGATGAGACCGCCCCGCCCCCGCGCTCGAATGGCCGGGCCAAATTCGTGGGCCAGCACAACCGGCGCGCGGCAGTTAAGGTTGAGCATCCGCAACATTTCGTCGCGATCCATATCCAGGAAAGGACCGGTGCGACTAAAACCGGCCGCATTGATCAGCAGGCCAATGGGGAGACCATCTGTGGCCATCCGAATCGGGTCGAGAAAATCATCGAAACACAAATCAACCGGGACGGTGAGCGCTTGAATATTGTAGCGGGCGGTCAACTCGGCTTCCAGCTCAGCCAGGCGCTCCGCACGGCGGGCGACGAGGACGACATTTAACCCACGTGCGGCCACCTGCCGGGCGAATTCGCGGCCGATGCCCGATGACGCGCCGGTGACCAGCGCCCAAGGGCCATAGCGTGCGGCGAAGCCGGTCATGCTCCCATGCCACCGGGACTTTCAACCATCTGTTTCAAAGGGCTCCGGTTTTCAATGGTTGATTTTAAGCCGCGCCAAGGAATCATCAGACCCCCGCCGCGGAAAAAGCATCGTCGATGATCGTCCGCGCTTCGGCCTGGATCTGCCGCAGATGATCGATCCCCCGGAAGCTCTCGGCGTAGACTTTGTAAATGTCCTCTGTGCCACTGGGTCGGGCGGCAAACCAGCCGCTCTCGGTGACAACCTTCAGGCCACCGATAGGCGCGTCGTTGGCCGGGGCGCGGGTCAGCTTGGTGAGGATCGGTTCCCCGGCCAGCGTGCCGGCTTGCACCATCTCCGGCGACAGATCCTTCAAAACAGCCTTCCCTCCCGGCGTCACCGGCGTGTCGGTGCGCTCGTAGGCCGGGTCGCCGAAGCGCTCCACCAACACTTGGTAATGCTCGCCGGGGTCGCGGCCGGTCGTGGCCAGGATTTCGGCGGCCAGCAAGTCCATGATAAACCCGTCTTTATCCGTCGTCCAGACCGTGCCGTCACGTCGCAGAAAAGACGCCCCGGCGCTCTCCTCGCCGCCGAACCCGAAGTCGCTGTTCAACAACCCATCGACGAAATATTTGAAGCCGACCGGAACTTCGGCCAGCGGCCGCCTCAAATCAGCGGTCACGCGGTCGATCATCGAACTGGAGACGAGTGTCTTGCCCACGGCCGCATCGTCAGGCCAGCCGGGACGGTGGCGAAAGAGATAGTCGATGGCTACGGCCAGATAATGGTTGGGATTCATCAGTCCCGCGCTGGGGGTGACGATGCCGTGCCGGTCGAAGTCGGGATCGTTGCCGAAGGCGATGTCGAAATCACCCTTCATTCGGATCAGCCCGGCCATGGCATAGGGCGATGAGCAGTCCATGCGGATTTGACCGTCATGGTCGACGGTCATAAAGGCGAAGGTCGGATCGACATGGGGATTAACAATTTCCAGATTCAGGCCATAACGATCCGCGATGGGGGCCCAATAATGCACGCCGGCACCGCCCATCGGATCGACGCCGATCCTCAGGCCGGCCGTGGCGATCGCTTCCATGTCTAAGACTTGGGCCAGATCGTCGACATAGGGTGTGATGTAATCCCGTTCCTCGGTACTTTCGGCTGCCATTGCCTGCTGATACGGCAGTCGCTTGATCCCTTTAAGCCCGTCATTCAGCAATTCGTTGGCCCGATTTTGAATCCAGTTTGTCGTTTCTGTTCCGGCCGGGCCGCCCTCCGGCGGATTATACTTGAAGCCGCCGTCTTCGGGCGGGTTGTGCGACGGCGTAATGACCACGCCATCGGCCGGATGGGACGGGTGGCGATAGTTCCAGGTCAGGATGGCGTGAGAGATTACCGGCGTCGGCGTGTACCCCCGACCGCTTTGAACGACCAGCCGGACGCCGTTGGCGGCGAAGACTTCGATGGCCGTGAGCAGCGCCGGCTCGGATAAGGCGTGGGTGTCCATACCGGCGTAGAGCGGGCCGGTGGTCCCTTGCCCGGCGCGGTATTCACAGATAGCCTGGCAAATAGCCAGGATGTGGTCTTCGTTGAAGCTGCCGGCATGGGACGTGCCCCGGTGACCCGATGTGCCAAAAGCCACGCGCTGGGCCGGGTCGGCCGGGTCGGCCCGGACGGTATAGTAGGCGGTGATTAGTCGCGGGATGTTGGCCAGCATGTCCTTGGGGGCGAGTTGCCCCGCCAGGGGGTGAAGAGTCATGATGATACGCTCCGACTTCTAATTAACCCGGTGTGCGGGTTTTACACATTAACAAGTTCAGAAAAACGAAGTGGTGACAAACCAGTCTGCTGACAAAGGAAAACGCCAAAGCAATGGGCCAAAATGACTCGAAGCCATCGAGAGCACAGATGCCAGGCATCGCGTGCCCAAATTTGGCGAGCCTGAAACCGCTGGACAAGCTGCCCGAAGACAGTCTCGATGCGATAACGTTTGCGCGTCAGCCGGCGCGGCCAGGGCGTCTTCTCATGCGTGGCTGTGCTAAACGGTGCCAACAAGACAAGTTCCTGCTCGCGCAGACGGTCACGCAACACCGGCTTCCAGTAGTTGCGGTCCGCCAACACCTGACCTCGAACACCGACCAGCATTGCCTCAGCGGCGAGGGTGTCATGGACATTGGCCGGCAACAACTCCAGGTCACGGAGTACTCCCGGCCAGGCGATGCGCGCGTGAACGCGCAAACCGAAGCACTTCTGTCGGGCAACTTCATCGTAGCC
>JAWOHK010000356.1:0-4944 GCA_046485205.1 Chloroflexota bacterium
TTGAACTGCCGTTTCAGGCTGGTAATCAACGAAACCGCATTCTCGTGAGCCAAATTAGTGGATACACTCCTGCCTATATAATCTCACGGTAATCCCAGGTGCTTTTCCACAGCCTGTTTGATGATCCCTTCGGCCACCAGTCGGCGGGCTGATTCAATATACACATAGGGAGAGAGGTCGGTCTCCAGAAACGGTATCTGTTCGCGCACCAGACCATAAGCGACCCCTGTTCCCTCCCCTAATGCTCCTGAGTCGATGTTCATTTCCCGGCAACGAAAATTGATTCCCTGGGCGGCGAGTAATAGCTCAATCCCGACAATCGTCTCAACGTGTTCCAGGATTTGCATAGCCTGGCGAACGGCCGTCGCGCCCATGCTGACGTGATCTTCGACATTGGCGCTGCTGGGAATGGTGTCGGCGCTGGCCGGGTGGGCCAAGACTTTGTTCTCGGAAGCCAATGCTGCGGCCGTATATTGGGCCATCATCAATCCGCTTTCCAACCCCCCTCTGGCGGTCAGAAACATCGGCAAGACGCCGCCGTTACTATCAGCATCGACCAGCCGGGCACATCGCCGCTCGCTCATATTACCCAACTCAGTCAATCCTAAAGCCGCATAATCCATGGCCAACGCGATCGGTTCACCGTGAAAATTTCCGGCCGAGACAACATCAATAGTACCTGCATCGTCCACAAAGATGATCGGGTTATCGTTAACGGTATTCAATTCAATATTGATCACCCACTGAGCATAGGCTATCGAGTCTCGAACGGCGCCATGCACCTGGGGGACGCAGCGTAGGGTATAGGGGTCCTGAACATGTTGGGGATCATCACGTCGGAGAAATTGGCTTCCGACCAGCAGGCGGCGCAGAAAAGCCGCACAATCGATTTGGCGTGGATGGGGTCGTAAGGCGTGGACACGCTGGTCATAGGCCCGGTCGGTGCCGTGGAGCGCTTCCAGCGATAAACAGGCGGTTACATCGGCCGTCAATATAAGGTTAATCGCTCGACGAACCAGTAGCGCGCCCATCCCGACCATCTGGGCCGTCCCGTTTAACAGGGCTAACCCTTCCTTCGCCTCCAGTATGAGGGGGTTAAGCCCGGCCGCCGCTAGGACCTGGCTACTTTCGGTATAGATGCCTGGCTCCGTCCCCGATTCGGTCGTCGCTTCCCCCTCGCCGATCAGGACTAAAGCCAGATGGGCCAGAGGCGCTAAATCTCCACTCGCACCTAAAGACCCTTGGGCCGGAATGCGCGGTGTGATCCCGGCATTCAGCAAATCGAGCAACAACTGGACGACGGACGGCCGCACGCCGGAGAAGCCCAGCGACAGAGTATTGGCCCTGACCACCATCATAGCCCGTACAACCGACCGGGGAAGATTGGGTCCGACGCCGACAGCATGGCTGCGAACCAGATTGAGTTGGAGCTGCCTCACCTCATCTAGAGAAATAACGCGATCCTTAAAACGTCCAAAGCCGGTGGTAATTCCATAAACAACGCGTTCTTCGCTAACCATCCGGTCAACCGCCTCTCGCGATCGTTCCATGCGCGGTCGCGCGGCAGGATCAAGTAATACCGGACGACCCAACGCCACATCCACGACATCATCAAATTCAAGGTTTTCGCCGTTTACGAGTAGGGGTTCCATGGACGGAGTATACCAGATAGATCGGTGTTTGATCGGCGTAACCGACTTGGTGATTGAAACTTTTTCGCCTTTAGCCCGGAGCGCGATAAAATTCAGTCATGATCACTGTCGGGCCGGGTTGGCAGAAGATTGTTGGGCATGATTGGGCTGTTCGTCTGTTGCATCTTGCCATCGACAAAGACCGGGTCGGTCACGCCTATCTGATTACAGGTCCGGATCAGATCGGCAAAATGACGCTGGCGCGTACCTTCGCCCAGGCACTCAACTGTACGGCTGATGAAATAGGACAACGTCCTTGTGGGAAGTGTCGCGCCTGTACACTTATAGCCGGGAATCGTCACCCGGATGTAAGAGTCGTGCTGCCAGAAGTGAGCGAGCGAGGTATCCGTTCGATCAAGATCGAACAGATCAGGCAGTTGCAACAAGATTTGAGTCTGTCAGCCTACGAAGCCCGCTACAAGATCGCCCTGCTCAAGCGTTTTGACACCGCTAATGTCAATGCGGCCAATGCCTTTCTGAAGACATTGGAAGAGCCGCCGGCAAATGTGATACTTATACTCACCGCCGCTGACAGCGAATCCTTGCTACCGACGATTATTTCCCGTTGCCGGGTGTTGACTCTACGCCCCATACCAACTCCATTCATTGAAGAATCCCTGATGACTCGCTGGCAGGTTAAGACAAACCAGGCCAATCTCCTGGCTCATCTGGCCGGGGGTCGTATAGGGTGGGCAATTGAGGCAAGTTCAGAACCGGCACTGTTACAATCTCGCACTACCTCTCTTGATCGGTTGTCTGAAGCATTGCAAGGAAATCTTGTCGCTCGATTTAACCTGGCCGAGAGGTTATCGCGCAAGTCCGAAAACTTGCCCGTCATGATGCAAACCTGGTCATGTTGGTGGCGCGACCTGGCTTTGCTTGCGTTTGATAGACGATCTCAAGAGCGAATCTCTAACATTGATCAGATCGAAGGGCTGCACAAATTAGCCGGGGTCTGGCCCAGTCAAGATATCCTGAGAAGTTTAGTTCAGACGGAGAGAGCTATGACGCTTTTGAAAAAGAACGCCAATGCTCGTCTCGTCCTGGAAAATGTCTTCCTGACTTATCCGGCCATTGACCCTGACTTTGTGGCGAGTAAATAAATCACCTTAATTTGAAGCATGAGTAAGCGTTATTCACTTGGACAATTCGGCGGATTAAAGATCACGGCAGACGAAACAGCTGCGTTGGGTGGTTTGGTCCTCGCAGGCTTATATTCCGTGGTGGGTTACAAGCTGTATCGACTGCGTCCCGGCCGGGCTATTGCCGGCGGCTTGGTGGCGACTTTGCTTCATTTCTTATCTGAATTATGGCACCAGTTCGGCCACGCTCGAGCAGCCCGGGAAAGCGGTTATCCGATGGAAGGAATTCACCTTTGGGGCGTGCTGGGTAATTCTGTTTATCCGGTTGATGAGCCTGATTTGTCCGGAGATGTCCACGTCAGGCGAGCTTTGGGTGGTCCCAAGGCCAGCTTGGGAGCAACCATTATTGGGACACTGATCGCCGCACTGATTGGCCCCACCAGAGGATTATTGGGAATGATTTCAACTCTGTTTGCCTTGGAAAACCTGCTGATTTTCACACTCGGGGCGTTCCTTCCCTTGAGATTCATTGAAACAGATGGGTCGATATTGCTTCGCTATCGCCGCGCCCATCGGAGGCGATCCGTAATCATCCAGGAATAATTGACGTGACCAAACCCGGCGCTACCACCCTCGATGATTTACTTTTGTTCGCATTGGAAGCCGTCTGGCAAGCCGGTCGCATCACGTTGGGCTATTTCCAAATCCACGTCGCCGCCGAAAGAAAAGCGGATAATACACCGGTGACCGTTGCCGATCGCCGGACGGAAGAAATGTTGCGTACTCTCATCGCCGAGAGTTGGCCGGATCACGCCCTCATCGGAGAGGAATACGGACACACCGCGGGCAATAGCGAATATACCTGGGTCATTGACCCAATCGACGGCACAAAGTCTTTTGTGAGCGGCGTGCCGTTTTACGCCGTTCTTCTGGCGTTGGTCAAAGATGACGTGCCAGTGGTGGGCGTCATGCACTTTCCGGCATTGAATGACACCATTTACGCCAGAAAAGGCGGGGGGTGTTACTGGAACGGCCGCCCGGCTCGTGTGTCAAAGGTCTCAAACCTGTCCGACGCGGTATTGCTCGCCAGTGATCTCAATACATTCAGGGAATACGGACGACAGGCGGCCTGGGAACGACTTATCCGGGCCACGTATATTCAGCGTACATGGGGTGATGCCTACGGTTATTCCCTGTTGGCAACCGGCCGGGCAGACATAATGATCGATCCGGTGATGGCTATTTGGGATAGCGGCCCTCTACAAGTGATCCTGGAAGAAGCCGGGGGAACCTTCACCGATTGGAAGGGAACTCCAACCATTTTCGGCGGTGAAGCCGTTGCCACAAATGGTTTACTGTTCGATCAGGTGATGGCAACTATTAAGGGCCAACCCGCTTGAATCATTATCCATTTCTCATCGAATTGGCATCAGTGACCGTACGTTGTCCTGCCACTGTTATTTTGTGCTAAAATTTGCACCCAACATTATGGAGAAGACCTCCGTCAGTGCGCCGGTGGCTGGAAAACAGACCGGAGGCAGGTTCCGCCAAACCACCTTTTGTCCTGGTAACGAATTAGGCACGTGCGAAATTCGTCATGAGCTTTGTTGTTCATGCGTGCATTTGGCTTGCCGTAACCATCAATTGAGAGGAGAAGTATATGAAAAGGATACACGCCCATAACCCTCGAATTCTACCCGGGTTGTTAATCGCGCTTGCAGGCATATTGGTGCTTTTGAGCGCATGTACTCGCGGTTCTGATCCGGACACCACGATCGATTCTTCCCCAACCGCTGCGCCGACGGTTGACGAAGCGTCAAACCAGCCGGTTCGTGGTCAGGCTCAGGTGGACGAAGTAGAAGTATTGATCTTGGAATCTTTTCCGGTTCAGGTTAGTGTAATCGCGCGGGGCGAATTGCCGGATTCGTGCACGCGAATCGATGAGATCATCAGCCAGCGCGCCGAGGACACCTTCCGTGTGGCCATTACCACCTTACGCCAACCCGATACTGTTTGCACGCAGGTGATTGTTCCATTTGAACAAACAATTGCCCTGGATGTAGCAGGACTTCCCGCGGGTACCAATACCGTTTCCGTCAACGGAGTACCGGCGACTTTCACCCTCGATGTTGATAACGTCCTGTCTGAGGATGTCGAGGCAACTCCGGACA
>JAWOHK010000359.1:0-12119 GCA_046485205.1 Chloroflexota bacterium
AATTTGTTCAGCCATATAGCTGTAGTATTTTTTTTGTTTTGAAATTTCATGCTAAAAGCTGCTTTTATTTGTAAGGTTAAGAAATGTTTTGTTCGAACCACAAAAGACACAATACTTACGCGATTCTGTTAACTACTATTGTGTCGTTTGTGGTTTAATTTATTAAACTATACCATATACTTAATGCCGGAATCTAATGTAGCTTTCTTCTGGCCAGCTCTTTACTTATCGACTCCAGTTCGCGTCCGGTCTGACCTGCGACGGAAGTATTTTCCTCAGCTCTTCGGATGAGGTAGGGAAGCACATGCTTCACCGGACCGTACGGCACATACTTGGCCACGTTATATCCTGCGGCGGCAAGGTTAAAGCTGATGTGGTCACTCATACTTCTTGGTCATGTGACTCGAGGTTCATATTACCTCCACAATCGGTCTAATAGTTGGCGACTGTACCACCATAATCAACCCTGAATGTCGATTATAACACAGGCAAGTCGATAGATAACCGCTGAGGAGTATCTATGACTCCTCCACCTCCCACCGCTCCACGTGTTCGACCGTCTCACCAGGTTTCAGCGTCACCAGCGGCCCCAGCGTCTCCAGCTCGATGTGCTGGTCGTTGGTGTAGATCTCGGCATTGCAGCCGAAGTCGACATGGGTTTGGTCCGGTTGGGGGGTCCACCGCTTTCGGAAAATGACATTCTGGTAGCGATATTCGATCCATCCGGCGCGGTTCATCGTACCCAGCTTGAACGGTTGGGCAATGGATTGGGTGGCGATTTCGATGGCGTCATTGGTCAGGCGCAGCCGGGGATCGTTCCAGCTTGAATAGGCCCACAAAACAACCTGCCGGTTAGGCAGCAATCCCTCCGGGTCGATGGAGTCGCGCGGTGTGGGGAACACGGCCGTCCCGCCCAGGCGTAGCTGGGTGATGGCCCACGGCGCCAGTTCCACCGCCCACAGTCCGTTGTTGGTCAGCCGGTGGTAGAGTTCGACTTTGGCCGCGTTACTATGGAGTTTCAACTGCAGTTCTTTACGAATGTGGGTGTGGGGTTCGTCGTAGGTGAGGGTAACGCCATCTTCAACTTCACTCACCTGCAAGCCGTTGTCGTCGGGTATGTAGGTGCGAGCTGATATTTCCGGCGCGTGCCAGAGCCTGTGCCCGCCCCACAAATGATAGGGACCATAAGGTGAAGGTAACTCGTAGTGGGGAGTTTCGGCCAGCAAATTCTCTCCAAGCTTTTTGGGGATGAGCCGGACGATGCGCGGGCCAGCGGTGGTCAGATAGTCGAGGAGCAGGTAGTCGTTTTCGAGACGGGCGGTGGGGAGGGTGTAATATTCTGTCATGGTTTGATATTCGACGGGCAATTATACTTCATCTAGCCTATTCTAGACGCATATATGATGGATAATGCGGCAAGCATGGTTGATTTGTCAATCCTTCTCCGCTATCCTGTTCTCATCGTTAACTGAGTTGTCTTCATTTAAACATTGATCCACGCCCACAATTGAATACCGGCCGCTATAACCCTCCCGGCTTGGGATATATTGCGTCCATTCAGGGATCGTTTGCGGTTGTTGATTTACAGGTGCTATCGCCTGATGACCAGCGAGGTTAGTATGAACAGACGGATTGTGTTAATAGGTATCATGATGTTGATTCTATTGGCCGGCTTAGTCTGGTTGCGGTCGGTCGATCTGCGCCAGGCGACGGCCGCTCCTGAAGTTCCGGCCGGTTTCGCCAGTCCCATCAACGGCGGTTGTTACATCGCCGCCCTCGACGTGTGTAAAATCCACATCGATCCCTTCGTCATCAACATCAACGACGGCCAGGGGGCGAAACTTGAATTTTTCAATCTCTATGCCAACGGCAAACCAATCTACGATTTCCACACCGATGTTTCCAATCCGCCCGGTGTTGATTATTCGCCATCGCTAGTCATGGAAGACTTCGCGGCCGAGTGCGGTATGAGTTACGTCGTTAACTTGGTGGCCAAAGATACGACCGACTCCAACCCCCTTAATTATGGGCAAACGACCCAGTTCACCTGCCCCTCAGAAGTTTCCTGATGTCGCTAACCGATAATCTTGAATGGATAGGGCAGCATGAAGAGTAGGATAGTCTGTCGGTGGCGTTTAACCCTGCTCATGCCGGGAATACTGCCGGTATTGATGGTGCTGGTGGACTGTTCGACCAACACGCCGTCAGGGCCGTTGGTCCTAGCCGCGCCTCATGTATTTTCCGGCCCGGTCAACGGGGGCTGTTATCTGGATACAGTCACGACTTGTCGCCTCCACATTGACAACTGGCAACCTATCGTCATCGATCCCAATACCAGTCTGGAAGGCTTTCAACTGAAGGCTTACCGGTCGGGTGCCCCGGCCGGTTTAATTCTCTATGACTTTCGAACCGATTTATCGAACCCGCCAGGCAACAGTTACTTACCCTCGCGAGTGAAGAAGGATTTCGCCGCCGACTGCGGCACGTCCTACCAATTGTCACTTACTGCCAAAGATTCCGGCGATTTATCATTCGAGGAGATCGGCCGGACGAATGATTTTTCTTGTCCGGCTGCTGCCACTGCAACACCGACTACAATGCCAACGGCGACTATCACACCTGAAGCGACCATCCCACCGTCAGCCGGGTGGAAATTATTGTTGCCCATCACTCTCAAGTAATCAAAAAAATTAAAAAACGGGTTTCTTCGAGAAACCCGTTTTTTATCAAAGTGTGATCAAAGATCGGCCCCGATTAGCCAAAACGAATGCTTAGCCGATATCATCCGGCCCTTTCTCACGCCGGATGAGGCCCAGTTCTTCGGCCTCGCGGATCGTGCCGGCATGAATGTCGTGATTGCGCAACGCAACCAACTCGTCCACTGTCAGGCTATCAAGACCCGCCGAGCGCATCTCCTCAATATAAACGGCGTCCACATCATGAATCCGCAGGGTTAGGACGTCATCGGGTGAAAGTCCGGTCATCCCGGCCGACTTCAGGTCGGCCACGTATTCCGGGGTCACATCATGAATGCTCATGGATGCCAGATCACGCAGGTCCATCCCAGCGATGCCCATCTCCTTCATCATAGCGACGAACTCGGCGTCTACATTATGGATGGCCATACTGACGATCTCGTCGGCCGTCAGGTCATTGAAGCCTGCCTCATGCAACATGGCTACCATTTCCGGATCGACATTGTGGATGCTCATGGCCACCAGGTCGTCGGGCGTCAAACCGGTGATGCCCAGCTCCTTCAACCGGGAAACCATCTTCGGGCTGACATTATGAATACTCATCGCCACCAGGTCGTCGGGCGTCAGATCGGCATAGCCCCCCTCGACAATCTGGCGCACAAATTTAGGCCGGACATTGTGAATGCCCATGCTGACAATATCATCGACGGAGAATTTGAGGCCCAAGTCGCGCATCTCTGTCACATATTGGGGGTCGATGTTGTGAATGCCCATCGCGATCACATCGTCGATATCGATATCGCCCAGGACGGCGCGCATCTGGGCCAGGTACTTGGCGTCGATGCCATGATTGCGCAACATGATTACCTGGTCGATGACGTCGGCGCGGCGGCCGCGAGAGACGCGTGGGGGTCGCGGTGGTCGCGGGATGCGAGGCGGCCGGGGGGGTCGCGGCGGTTTTGGCGGGCTGAATCCTCCCCACCAGCCGCGACGCTCCCCTTCACCAACCGGCGATGCCTTTTCGGTCGCCTTTAAGTGGTCGAAATCCGCCTCGGCCGAACGTTCGAGAGCGGCCAACAACATCGCCGCCTCATCGACGGTCACCTTGCCCGTGGAGAGCATCTCTAATATTTGCTTTCGTTCTTCATTCATGCTCATCGTTCTCCTTCAAGGGAGTAAAACTCAAAATTAGTTGATTAAATGACCCATCGGTCAGTCCAGCGCCAGCCGCCGGCGACGGTCGATCCGGATGTCCCGGTGGTCTGCTTGCCCGTCTCGGTTTCACTGGCCGGGCGAGTTGGTTTCTTTGGTTCGGCGGCTACCGGTTTGGTTTCGGTCAGATTGAGGTGACCGCCCGCCGGTTCCGGTCGTTTCCGGTTCTGCTCGCTCATCCTCTCACTCCTCGGTCGTAGTATCGTTCCATCGTACGATTATGATGTACCTGACATCCGCCGGGCCGGGTTACCGAAACTGCGCCAAGCGCTCGGCTGCTTCACCGGCAGTCAACTCGCCGCGCTTAAGCAATTCCAGAATCTCCTGGCGGGCGGATGAGTGGTCTACAATCTCGCGGGACGCAGTCTCCGGCTCATCCGAACCAATCACCTGTGCGTCCTCTTCGTCTCCAATGCCACGCTCGCCATCATCAGACGCTTCAAAACCCATGGCGCTGATGATTTCATTCAGGCGGCCGCGAATGGTCCAATAGGAAACGCCAAGTTCGCGCTCCATGTCTTTCACGTTGCCGCGGTTCTTGACAAAAACGAGCATGAATCCCAGGTCTTCTGGGGAAAGGTTGCAAAACGGACAGGGAGTGTATTGGCTGCGGACAATAGTTTCGCAGACAGTACAGGTCAGTTCAGTGACGGCGAAGTCACCACCACAGGTAGGACAGGACTCTAGTATTTTGCGCATATTACATCTATCTCCAAATATGTTGGCATGATACCTCACTTTATTGTTCATGTCAACAACTATTTTGGCGATACATAAAAAATATTAGGCGCGGAGATGTACTTCGGTAGCACGAGCTAATAAAATCAGGTGCGTGGGGAATGACGTGACTGCTTGGGGTCCCGGAGGTTTCAATTCAAGATGATCGAGAAGCAGACAATCTAGGTCGACCTGTCAGCGCTTTCGCCGACTCCTGGCCCACGCCGCCCCCGCGGCTGCGGCCAGACACAGCGCCAGCCCTGTCACCAAGCGGTTGAGACGCTGGACCTACCACAGGTACACATCGGCCCGTCGCCGCTCGAGCTCCGCCTGGGCGCGAGCGGCGGCCAAGACCTTGCTGTCCCCAGTGACGGTGAAAAACGGTTGACCGGCGGTTTGATCCCCCTGCCTCGCATCAGCTCCCAGTTCTTCAACAAGCCGCCGGGTCTGCGGTGACAGCTCTACATTCAGGTCGGCGGCCAACGCATCGCAGCAGCGCCGGTAGGTCAGAATGACCAAATTCGGCTCACCTCTCGCAGCGAAAGCTCTCATCAAGGACCGGTAAGCTGGTTCGGGAACATCGCCTAGGGCAATCCAGTGTTCGGCCCAGGTAATTACCTCATCCCATCTGCCGGCATCCACTAGATGCCGGAGCAACTCAGTCATACATCGGTTGAAAACGACGGTCAATTGCTCTCGTTCCCGCATGATCCAGGGTGTATCACAACCGGGCATTAGCTCGCCCTGATATGCCGTCGCCGCAGCCAGCAGTTTGGCTGTCGACCAGTTCGCCCGCTCAATGTCGAGGCAGTCAAAATCCAACCAGTAAGCCATGGCAGCATGTGAGGCAACGCTTTTCCCCTAGATGGGACGCGGGAGTTATACCAAGACGCATACAAACCACAGTACAGGAGGTGATCACGCGCTTAAGTAGCCTGGCGAGTTATCGCCAAGTGCGTGAAGATCTGGGGTTGATGTGGAAGAGTGGAAGGTGTTGATTAGCCGAGGGCCTGTCTTTGCCCATTACATGCGGGCCTGGTATGGGACATTTGCCTGATATATGTCCCAAATGTATCCCTAACGATATGAAATATGCCTATTTGCGGCGCCAGACGTTTGTTATGCTATAGCTAGCGGCGTCTCATTGAGCGTCGATCTGATAATTCACCACGCTGCCGCTTGGCTGCGTTAGCCCTGAATGCTCGTGGTCGGCGTTTCCCACGCCCTTATATTCCGACGGTCCACGAGAGCCAGGGACCCTCAAAGCGAGGATAGTAATGAGCCATCACGAAAAGAATAATGACCGGACTAAGGTCGATGCCGACCGCAAGGACCGAGACCTAGAGGCCTACCGCGAGGATCCGGACGGCACCTACCTGACCACCACAACGGGTCTGCGTATCAACCACACCGATGATTCACTGAAAGCGGGGACGCGCGGCCCGACCATCATGGAATCCTTCCACTTCCGTGAAAAGTTGACCCACTTTGACCACGAGCGCATCCCGGAACGGGTGGTGCATGCGCGCGGCTCCGGAGCCCACGGCCACTTCCAGGTTTACGAGCCATTGGACGAATACACGAAAGCGAAATTCCTGCAGGACCCGTCGGTCAAGACACCGGTCTTCGTGCGCTTCTCAACAGTGGTTGGTTTCCGGGGTTCGGCCGATACGGTGCGCGATGTCCGAGGTTTCGCTACCAAGTTCTACACTGAAGAGGGCAACTTCGACCTGGTCGGCAATAACATGCCGGTTTTCTTCATCCAGGACGCAATCAAATTTCCCGATCTGGTGCATGCCATCAAGCCGGAGCCACACCACGAGATGCCACAAGCCTCGGCCGCCCACGACAATTTCTGGGACTTCACCTCACTGATGCCTGAATCGATGCATATGATCATGTGGGTGCTGTCCGACAGGGCGATACCGCGCAGCTTCCGTATGATGGAGGGCTTCGGAGTCCATACCTTCCGCTTGGTGAACGAGGCCGGCCGCGCGCGCTTCGTCAAGTTCCATTGGAAACCGCTGCTGGGCGTCCACTCACTGGTGTGGGACGAGGCGCAAAAGCTGGCCGGCAAAGACCCGGACTGGCTGCGGCGCGATTTGTGGGAGGCGATTGAGAACGGCGATTACCCAGAGTTTGAACTCGGCGTGCAGATCGTGGAGGAGGAAGACGAGTTCAGCTTCGACTTTGACCTACTCGACCCAACAAAAATTATCCCTGAGGAGCTTGTGCCGGTGCGCCGCATCGGCAAGATGACGATCAACCGCAATCCTGACAACTTCTTCGCCGAGACGGAGCAGGTCGCCTTCCACCCCGGTCACGTCGTGCCGGGTATTGACTTCACCAACGACCCGTTGTTACAGGGGCGGCTGTTCTCCTACCTGGACACGCAGCTTATCCGGCTGGGCGGGCCGAATTTCAACGAGATACCGATCAACCGGCCGATTGCACCTGTCCACAATAACCAGCGCGACGGCTTCATGCGCCAGACGATCAACAAGGGGCGCGTCCACTACTCACCCAACTCTCTTGGCAGCGGCTGCCCAATGACCACACCCGAAGGTATGGGTGGCTACATCCACTATGCCGAGCATGTGGATGGATACAAGATACAGGCGCGCAGCGAGTCCTTCATGGACCACTTCACCCAGGCGCACATGTTCTGGAAGAGCTTGTCGCCGGCCGAGCAAGACCACCTAGTGGACGCGGCCCACTTCGAACTGGGTAAGGTCGAATCCATGGAGGTGCGCGAGCGCATGGTCGGCCTGTTCCACCACATCGATCTGGAACTGGCAGAACGAACAGCGGCCGGGATCGGCGTGGCGATGCCCACCGGCGCGCCGCCGCAGGATGTCTTGAAGACGACGGCTAATGTCGCCGACCCGCATGGGCAGGAAGTCCGCGACGGCATGGCCCTGTTGCGGCGCGAGGTGGCTCCGTCACCAGCGGTGAGCATGGCCAACACGGTCAAGGACACCATCAAGTCGCGCCAAGTAGCTATCCTGGCCGCCGATGGCGTCAACCACGGCGAAGTAATGGCGATCAAGGCCGCGCTGGAGAGCAACGGCGCTCAGGCGGAAGTCGTGTCAAAGACGCTCGGTGCACTGAAGAGTGACGGCGAGGCGAACGTGAAGGTAGATAGCACCTTCCTGACCGCAGCGTCGATCATGTATGACGCGGTTTTTGTGCCCGGTGGTGCAGATAGCGTGGCGGCTCTGAAGAAAAACGGCGAAGCGCTCCACTTCGTCAATGAGGCCTTCAAGCATTGCAAGACAATTGGCGCGATGGGCGAAGGTGTGGAACTACTGATGGCGGCCGATCTTGAAGACATTGCGCTCGCCGGGCCGCGGACAGAGGAGGAGCTGGTGATCGATAGTGGTGTGGTCAGCAGCCGGGACGGGATGGATGCGAGCGCGTTTAGCGACGCTTTCATGAAGGCAATCGCCCAGCACCGCCACTGGATGCGAGCGATGAAGGACCGGGTGCCGGCGTAGGCGCGGCGGCTAGTTAGGCGGAGACCTCAAGCCACGCCGATCCTCTGTCGAGAGGATCGGCGTGGCATTTTTGTAAGAGGATCTGAAACTGGGTGTATGTGGAAATAGACTACAGAATAGCCGCCGAAGCAGCTGGAGTTCCAATATGGCAAAACTGAAGAAATCGCAATCCCTGTCAGAGTGTGCCGTCGTCGGAGGACGTATAGCCGAACGCCCGACGCACATCCGGTCGGGTCAGATAAAACAGAATAACCGCCGGTATTGCCAGACCGACCAGGCCACAACAAAGAGCGATCAATCCGCCACTGAACAGGCCGAGCACTCCTTGAACAACATTCAAGGCTACGCCGATGAAGGCCAGAACCCAGGCCCAGCGCTTAAGTGTGAACAAGCCGAAGGCAATGATCAGGTTAAGCAGGGCGCCGGCTCCGCCGACAAAGCCCGACCACGCCCCAGACCGGCCTACCGTGGCGAGGTTTTCCGCGCCGAACAGCCCGCCAAACAGTCCAGTCGCTAAGCCGACGTTGAACACGATAATGGCCCAGCCAAAAGACAACAAGCCAAGAATGGCAAATAAAATAGCTAAAATCGTGACACCGCTAGGACGTTGTTGTTTCATTTTGCAATCTCCTTGTATTGAGTGATCAGCATTATATTTCCGATGATATATATCTGCTATATTAGAATTTCGTGGACGATCCCGGCCGTTTGCCCCTCTCCTTTGAGGTTGACACACAAATCCCCGTTTAATACAATGCCGTTGTCGTTGGAAATTTTTAAAGTAAACATTTATGTCGTCTCAAACCTCAGAGCTAAACCAAAGTACCCGGCTCATCCCCGGCCCCAAGGGCCACTTCTTCAGCGGCAGTGCCCGCGAGTTAATCGCCGATCCATTGGGCTTTATCAATGGCCTAGCCGATACTTACGGCCCGGTAGTACGCTTTAAAGCGTTCACCAACTCCTTCTTGCTGGTCAGCGATCCCAACCTCGTACGCGAGGTGCTGGTGACCCAAGCGGCCAACTTTCCCAAGGATAAACGGGACATCGAAATCCTTAGCCGCATGTTGGGCTTTGGGCTGGTCACGACCAATGGAGAAGCCCACAAACGCCAGCGCCGGCTTACCCAGCCCGCTTTCCATAGCAAACGCATCGACGCCTACGCCGGGACGATGGTCGCCTACACGCTGGCCATGATCGACGACTGGCAAATTAATAGTTTAGCCGCTAGCATGACCCTTGACATCAACGAGGCTATGCGCGAACTGACCCTGTATATTGTTGCCCGTACACTCTTTGGGGCCGATCGGGTGACAATGAAGGAAACCGCCGACCGAGTCGGCCAGGCCATCCACATTCTGCAGGATATCACCAACAAGGAATTCCAGTCACCCGTGGTCTGGCCGGAGTGGCTGCCAACCAGCACCAACCGCCGCCGCCGAAAAGCGGCGGCCGTACTCTACGAGACTATTGACTCGCTGATTGCCGAGCGACGAGCTACGGTCATTGATGGCCAGGTGGCCGATACAGGTGATTTGTTGTCAATGTTGTTAATTTCCAGCGATGATACAGGCGATGCAATGAGCGACGCCGAAGTGCGCGACCAGCTGGTGACGCTCTTTGTGGCCGGGCATGAAACGACCAGCAACGCCCTCACCTGGACGTGGTATTTATTGTCGCAGCACCCGGCCGAAGAAACTAAACTATACCAAGAAGTGGACCGGGTTCTGGGCGGTCGCCCGCCAACGCTCGCTGATTTGCCCACTCTGCCCTTTACCTTGCGGGTAATCAAGGAAGCAATGCGACTTTATCCGCCCGCCTGGGTGCTTAACAACCGTTGGGCGGCTGAAGATACCATGCTGGGCGATTACCCCATCCGACACGGCGAACTTATCTGGCTGTCACCTTATGTAAACCACCGGCGACCGCAATTCTTCCCCGACCCGGAACGCTTCCATCCCGATCGCTGGACGCCGGAGTTCGAGAAGGCACTACCGAAATTCGCCTATATGCCTTTCGGCGGCGGCCCACGGGTATGCATCGGTAACAGCTTCGCCTTAATGGAGGCACAACTCATCGTGGCCACCATGGCTCAACGGGCACACCTCCGGTTGGCGCCAGGCCAAGTCATCGAGCCAAACCCGCAGGTGACTCTGTCGAACAAGGGTGGGATGCAAATGATCGTAGAGAGCCGAACCTCGCAACCGGTCAACCCATAAGATTTGACGGGCCACGAAAAGGGCCTGTCGGTGGTCTAGGGATTCCAGGTCACCGGTAGGCTCTCCAGGCTGCGAAACATCGGGTTCGTGCGCCATTGTAATTCCTCCAGTGCCACCGCCGGGCGGAGGTTGGGCAACCGTCGTAGCAGAGTGTTGAGCGCGATCACGGCCTCTAGCCGGGCCAGCGGCGCGCCCAAACAGTAATGCGGTCCCTTGCCGAAGCCCAGATGCGGATTCGGCGTGCGAGTGACATCGAGCCGATCGGGGTCAGTGAAGACGGCCGGGTCACGGTTGGCGGCAGCTAGCAGGGGAATGATCATCTCTCCTTCCGCTAATATTTGCCCATCCTATTCCTTCTTGACGGCAAGGAATCGGTTAAACCCTCGCTCAACGGGTGCACCAAAACGCACGAACTCCTCGATGGCCGCCGGCATCAGTCCAGGATCGGCCTGGAGCAAAGCCAGCTGGTCTTGGTGTTGCCACAAGGCCACCAGGGCGTTGCTGATAAGATTGACCGTCGTCTCGTGGCCGGCGATGATGAGCAGCATCATCATACCCAGCAATTCGCCTTCGGTCAGCCGGTCGCCGCCTTCCTCGGCGTGAATCAGGGCCGAGACGAGATCACCGGCCGGGTTATTCTGCCTCTCAACAAAAAGCGCTTGCAAGTATGCCACAAACTCGGCCAGCGTGGCCAACATCACCCGCTGGCTGCCGGGCTCTACCGCTGGAGCAAGAACCGCGTTGGACCAGCGACGGAAGCGCTCGTGATCGCCCGGAGGTATACCCAGCATTTCCTGGATGACAGTGATGGTCAAGGGAAAGGCGAATTCGGCCACCAGTTCCATCTCTCCCTTGTCGATCACCTTGTTGATCAGATCGTCAGTAATCTGCTGGATGCGGGGCCGCATGTCGCGCACTCGTTTGGGCGTGAACGCCTTGGACACCAGCGAGCGCAATCGCCGGTGGTCGTCGCCGTCGCGGTTCAGCATGTGGTTTTCAACGAGCTCGCCGACAAGCGGGTCTGGAAAATCCGAAATGATACCGTGGGCGCGACCATCTCGCTGGAAGTGTCCCTCGTCGGTCAGGATCTTTTCCACATCGGCGTGGCGGGTGGCGAACCAGATCAGTGTGTGACCATCGAGTCCAAGCTGGACGAAGATGGGATCGTCGCGGCGCATGGCGGCAAAGATCGGGAACGGGTCGGCTTTCATTTCCCGGCTGTAAAGATCGTATTTTCTCTCGACTGTCATCGATCCCTCCTACTCCTATAAATGAATGCGACAGGCAACCAGGATTTAAATGGATGGTAATCTCGCCAAAGACGCTACCGGTTGCCTGACCTTTATAATATTTCTATTGCGACGGGCCGCCGTCGCTGAATACCATCCGCTTTTCACCACCGGGGTTGGTCATTACCAGCCCGCCAGAGCCGTCGAGGCCAAAGCTCACCATCTCAGCCAGCGATTCACGGAACAAGATATCAAGCGATTCCTCACCACAGAAGGCCTCGGTCGTAATGAGGGGAGTGATGGTAATGTTATTGCCATCGACGGTGTATTCTCCCATGTAGTCATTACAATCGTTCTTGCCGCCCATAGTGCCATCTTCATTGAAAATGGCTGTGAATACATCGGGATTGGATACGGTCGTCGTCTCACCGCCCTGCACTGTCATGCTTTCCCATTGCCACACGACATCGGTCAGATTGAAATCGGCTTCAGTCTCCGGCTGTTGCATCCCGTTACAGGCAGCCATTAAGGCACCGCTGATCAATAGGAGGA
>JAWOHK010000412.1:0-8414 GCA_046485205.1 Chloroflexota bacterium
GGTATTCAAGGGTACGATGGTGCCGAAGGCGCGATAGTTGCGTATCGTCCACGGCAAAATCAGCAGCGCCACGACTAATGTGACAAGAGCCAGGCCACGCACCACCGGCCAATTTGGAGTTTTCCTGAGTTGAGCGTGTGGGCTATTTGATCGTCGTCGATTCCATCCTATCCATAGAAAAAGAACGGGCACAAACAACATAAAAACCTGGCGCAACAACACGGTCAGGCCGATAGCCAATCCTAATTCCAACCATAGCCACCAATCGCTTTGTTTGCTCTTCTCCTCAGGCCCTTGATTGTTGTCTACGATTCGCAGCGCCGTATCTAGCGTCCACAAAATTCCGACGAAATAAAATGATTCAGTAAGTAAGCTGCCGCCATAGTAGAAGAAATAAATGTAGACGGCACTAAGCGCCGCTGCCAGCATGCCTACCTTCGGACCAAAAATGCGCCGGCCGATGCGCCATGTGAACCATGTTTGCAACACGCCCGCTATTACCGCTTGGATTATTCGGGCAACGAGCGGCTGGTACCCGAAAATAGCGTAAACGGCTGCCAAGAATAGTGTGTAAAGGTAACTCCAATGAGCGGTCGGTTCATTAGCCCTGGTCGCCGGCCAGTGATCTTCACCAAAGTTAAAGCCATACCCGGCCACCACTCGCTGAGCCAAACCATCATACGATAGCTGATCCCAAATACCCGGCAATGCCGTCACCTGATTACCCTGGTAAAAAGCTGAGAACAAACGCAACACGACTGCTAAAACAAAAATGGCAATCAGTAACTGCCTATCCGTTACTCGTTGCATCTCACTCGTATCATTTGCATTGGTTTTTTTGGAAATCAATTAAATCTTTAGAGCCTACCCGCTACGATTTATGGCAATCAGGAATCTGGCTTAAATCGAGTCCGGACTGAGACATATCTTTACAACGTCCAAGTTGGATTGTAATTCTTTACCGGCATGCTCACGCTTGCCAGGTAATAAAAACATTCCCCCCCAGATGAGGATCTTGGCAAGGCTTAATCCACCTAACATCATACGCAAAACCGTTGTTTGAGCCTTGCTATAATTCTTGTGATAAAAAAGAATCTTCCCCCTATAGACCATTTTTCTTCTTCCCCAACGATTCATACTTCGACCGCCGAAATGAATTGTGTTGGCTTGTGGCAGATAGTACACTTTCCAGCCTGCTTGCTGAAGCCGGTATTGAATATCCGCTTCATCTCCATAGATAAAATATTCTTCGTCCAACAAGCCGACATCGGCAAGTGCACCGCGACGCACTAGTAAGCACGCTGAACTAATCCAGCCCACTTCCCTGATCTGATCATCGTCAGCATGTGAAGGGTATCCAGGTCTGAGGAACTCACCAAGGCGTGTGGCGATCAGAAATTCTTCCGTAAGTGTTGAAAAGTCAGCGTAGCCGGCCTGAAAAGATCCATCAGGATTCAATAGTCGACCACCAACCGCGCCAACATTGGGGTGATCATCTAAAAACTTAACTAAAGCGTCTAACGAAGACCCATTGATTAAGGTGTCATTATTCAGAAGTAACACATACTTCCCGGTCGTAACCTCGATTCCCTGATTGCTCGCTTTTCCCAAACCGACGTTGTGGTCATTCTGGATTATTAGCACATCAGGATATTTGTCACGTAACATTTCCTGGCTGCCATCATTAGAACCATTATCTACTACAACAACTTCAAAACTGTTCTCAAGTTCACCGCCATAAAGAGAATCAAGGCAAGGCCCTAAATAATCCTTGTTATTCCAACACACGAGCACGATCGAAAAATCCGGGATTGAAGATGGGGGTGAATGCGGCGAATTTTTTATTTCGATAGCTGACAAACTCATTCTCATTCCTCTCGATAACGATGATCGATTTCAAGAATTTCTTCATAGGTTCCAAGGTCAATATACGTGCTATCGGCCGCGCGAACAGCACGGAAGCGAAACCCTTTGGCCAAGGCATTGTTCATAATTTCTGCAAAATCTCCAATACCTTGCCCAACAGCTTCATGAAGATGTTCAGTGAACTGCGGTCGCCATACAATACAACCCCACATTTCCTTCAAATTGGTTACTCGAGGTTTGTCTACGATCTCTCGCACGCGACCATCATCATCCATGGAGACCATGCCGAACTTTTCGGGCCTTTCCGTCCGGAAAGTTACCAGTAACACATCATCATCAGGTTTCGCATCAGCCAGCGCTTGCCTGATTACCCCCACCGGCTGCATGATGGTATCAGCCATTCCAAAGCATACCGTTTTATCCTTCGTCAGGTGATAGGCCGAATCAAGGGCGACAGCAAGGCCCGGTGAGGTTGAATACTCTGTTGCTTCAAGAGTTTCCTGAATTACATAGCTGATATTGCAACCAAATCGACGACCACTGCCAAAATATCCAATTAGCTGATGCTTCGTCTCATTAACCACGAATACTACGTGTCGAAGACCAGCAGCCGTCAGATTATCGAGCACAAACTGTGCAACCGGTTTGTAACGGTTGTCGCGGATGATTGGATACAATTCCTTGGGATATGGTAATCCCAATCTGAGACCCTTACCCGCAGCTGGAATTAATCCGATAAGTTCCTCCCTCATGTACGCCCTCCTGCTATTAGCTCCTTGGATTGAATTGATGAACGCTCGCCGGCTTGATTTAGTGTCATCTGTTCCACAGCGATCAACCCGCCTAAAAATATCCAGGCCAATATGGCGCCACGCATACCATTAAGGCCAATGTTATAAACAAATGGAAATACCCAGTCAGCCAACGCAGCTGCCACGAACGTTCCCACTAATCCACCTATAACACCATAAACGTAGGCTTGGGCAAAGCCTTCGGCCGCGGTCTTGCGCAAGCGTAAGGCGATCAATGCCATTTCAACCCCCCACCATAAGAAACAAATCAATCCAAGTATCCCGGTCTGTGCCGCAATGTCGATATATTGATTATGCGAACTAAATTGAACTGCATAACCACGAATACGAAATAATGGGGTGTACCAGTAGTAATTGGCAGGTCCAAAACCCAAAAGAGGATTTACCTTGATCACTTCCCACATAATTATCCAGGCATCCAGGCGAGTCGAATAGCTATACTCGTCAGTGGCGATTGCTTCTGATGAAAGATACATGGCCGGTAAAATACTCACGAGCCCGATGAACAACCCTGCGCGCCACGATCGAGCGCCAACCATAGCAGCAATAGCAGCTAACGCCGGAAGATAACCGGACTTCCACCCACTGTTGTTAAAGTAAGCAACGTAGATAGTAAGTAGTACGATACCAATCAACACAATTCGCCAAGGAATAGGTAGTTTTTGGTTAAACACTGCCTGGCTAAAAGCCAGTGCTACCAGCCAGGTCCAGAACATACTATTAGACGTTGCGCCAATTTGAAATATTTGCCCCGTGATCCGCCCGACCGGACTGACTAACCATCCAAGAATAAATAGAGCCCCCAGGCCTATGAACAAGAATGTCAGCCATTGAAGCCAGCGCAAGCTGGTGATCTGGTGGGCGGCAATCAAAAACGCTCCCACGGAAAGGATAAAAATTAAGAGGCCACCAATTTGGGCATCAATCGGTGCAGGCTGAGCATAGGAAAACCACCCCAGTTGGCCAATTCCAAAGGAAATGCAGGCCACCAAAACTAGGGCCAGCAACGGACGAATGGAACGAGATGGGAACAACCACACTCGCTTGTAAACAATCATGCCCAGTACCCATAAGCCGACCAGGAATGCTAATAAAAGGACAGCCAAATTCAAACCGCCCGGTAAGTTTGGCGAGCGCACTATAAGCGAGGTAACTATCAGGGCAGCCAAACCAAGAGAAGGCCAACGTAGTATAAGTATGAAGATTGCCAATGCCGGAAGAACCCCAATCAACAAGGGAATACGATTTCCAGGAAGCATATATGGGGCGAGTACGCTTATCGCCAGGACAGATAACACAAGGGCTGGACGCCACCAACGCTTGCCATGTTCTTCAAGCCAGCGTGCTGGAGATTTTATAAGCAACTGATTTAACGTCATTTGTTTTCTCGGCTCTTGCGATCTGAACTCATGACCAGCCAATAAAGCTTGAACATTCTTTTACTGTTTTCGGCCGTTAAAGGCTGTACTATCGACTAACTGCAAGAATAACGGCATGACGCTTGCCCAATCATATTTCTCACGAACCATCTCAAAAGCATTTTCTACCAACCTCTCTCGCAGACTGACATCGGAGAAAAGTCGTACAACCGCGGCCGCAAAATCATCCGCTGTATCAGCGATTAATGCAGAATAATTATGCGTTAAATCGATCCCTTCGGCCCCTTTGCTGGTTGTGACTACAGGCGTTCGCATGGCCATCGCCTCCAATATCTTCAGCCGAGTGCCTCCCCCACTTCGTAACGGAACTATACTTGCCCATGTCGATGCAACATAAGGCTGTACGTCTGGCACGAATCCGGTTTGACTTACGCCAAGTGTCGGCGGGAGTAAATAATTCCCAGGATCACCTGTAATTGTAAGGTGAACGTCAGGGATCTCGGCTTGGATTTTTGGCAATATATCCTTCACAAACCAGGCCATGGCATCATAATTTGGTTGATAAAGAAATGAGCCAGTGAACACCAAGCTGTTTGCTCGCGGTTCACAATTCAAATTCTGATATCTCGTCAAATCAATGCAATTAGGGATAACCGCTACATTTTCAAATTCCGGCACCGAATCTGACAATATGGCGAGCTCTTGTTCCGAAACGACAGTGCAAGCATGAAAAGCCCGAAGGGCCCGCGAGAGATAATAACGATGTTTTGCCCAAGTGAGCCCATAGTGAATTCGATCCGGTAATGACCTGGCCTGAATGTACTGGTCACGGAAGACACCTAGTTCAACTTCTTCAAGTAGGGCGGCTTTTTTATCAAAGCACTTACTATAGCTGGCCATCTGCGATTGCGATGCAATAATCAGATCGAAGTTGTTTTCGGCAAGAACCTGTCTTACTCGCTGCTCCATTTCTGGAGAGTAAGTGTCCACATGAGATCGGGGCCAAGAGCTAAATAACCCTAGTTTTGCCAACCGGCTACCTGGATCATACTCCCGCCATGGATAAGTATGCACTTCCCTACAGATTTTATTTAAAGCCGACAGGTCGGGGGTCTTGCTTGCATCAATAAAGCTCAATAACGTCACATCGTGTGTCTTGCCCAGACCTTGTAAAAGATTCCAAATTCGCAGCTTGGAGCCATTGTCGGCCGGAAAGGGGAACCATCGTGACAGAAAGAGTATCTTCATAATGTGGTTCTTAATCGCGTACGGGCCTCTGGCCCCAATTCCCGCGAAAGAAATCCCATATTCCCTGCCACATCGCGTCTCTATGTTCCCGCATATTTCGCCATTTGGGTTTGATTGTCCAACTTGTGAGAGTCCGCACCATTTGGGTTGATACATGAGCCCACACTGCCGGTGGCGCTCTATGAGTTGACAGAGTGAGTAGGCGATTCCGCGTCGCGTAATAAGTCACCGACGGCTTGGGCTGATGATCGATGGTGACGCCTTTATGCCACAGCTTGGCGAGGGGAACATGGACGATCTTCCAACCGGCACGGCCGATACGGATACACCATTCTGTCTCTTCCCAATAGTAGAAATAGCGCTGGTCAATTGCACCCACTTGCCTGATCGCTTCACGACGCACTAATATGCCACAGCCGGAGACCCACTCCACCTCGTGCGGATGGGCAAACTGCCCACAATCGCGCTCATCCTGGCCTAAATGAATCGAAGCCCAGCGCGAACCCAGTAATCCCCCAGCCGACTGGATCACATCCGGGGTATTGTGATGGTACACCATAGGTCCGACAACGCCGATTGTTGAATCACTCTCTCCAGTTTCCACAAGCCGTGAGAGACAATCCGTTGCCAGAATCGTGTCCTCGTTGAGGACAAACACCCAATCCGCTCCTTGAGCTATCGCAGCGTTGATGCCGACATTGTTGTTTCCGGCATATCCCCTATTACTTTGTAATGTGATGATTTGCACATCCGGGTATGCGGACCGTATCGCCTCAATAGAACCATCGCTTGATTGGTTATCAAGCACGATAACGGCATGATTGCGATATGTATTATTTTTTAGTGATTCAAGGCAGCTCAGTGTATCCTCACGCCGATTTGTATTGAGGATAACCGAAATGACACGTGGTTCTGTTATCAATAGGTTGGCTATTACTAAAGCGGTGGATCGAAAGATTTAATCAGTGGATCGGCAATGGACTTTCTTCAGATAACCAGGCTTGCGGGAAGTTTTTTGTGATTTCAATTCCCTCAAATTCCTGACTAGATCGAGCACCATGTTGTCTCACCCAATCAGCCATGCGTTTTAGCCCGTCATCTAACCCGTATAGCTCTCGCTCGCCGAACGTGCGGCGGACTTTTTCGTGCGAAGGATAGGCATGTTGAACCTCATTACGCGCCGGCATGAACTGAATTTGTGGTTGGATATTCATAGACTCAGCCACACGAACTGCCAGCTCCTTGACTGTATAAGGCTGATCGGCTCCCACATTAAATATCTGATTATAAGCTTCAGGCACGAAGACGGCGTCAGCGATGATTGGGGCTACGTCGCCGATATAGCTAAACGCCCGGGTCTGCGAGCCATCACCAAACACGGTCATGGGCTTGCCCTGTAGAATCTGATTCATAAAAATACCCACAACATTGCGGTACTTGTCACCAATGTTCTGTCGCTCGCCATAAACGTTATGCGGCCGAAAAATGATGTAGTCCAGATCAAACATTTCCTTGCACACCGCCAACTCCTGCTCCACCGCAAGCTTGGCGATGCCATAAGAATCCTCCGGGTTCGGCCGTGTGTCTTCCGTCATTGGCAGTTCAGGGCTGCTGCCGTAGACGGCAATCGAAGAAGTGAAGACAAAACACTTCACCCCACCGTTGACCGCGGCATTGATCAAGTTAATGCTTCCGATCAAGTTATTATTGTAATTAAACCGCTTGATGAAGTGGCTCAACCCTTCAGCCGCATAAGCGGCCAGGTGATACACATAATCAAATTGCTTTCTTTCGAAGAGTGCCTGCACGAGTTCAACATCGGTAATGCTGCCCTGAACGAACTCGATTCCATCGACTAAATTATCGTGAAAGCCGCCACTCAAGTCATCCAGAACAACAACATGATGGCCACTCTCTACAAGTAGTTCAGCAACGTGCGAGCCAATAAAGCCGGCTCCACCGGTAACAAGTATACGATTCATTTGCATTCGCTTAATTAATGAGGCAAATTGACAATATTTTTATCATCAACAGCCAGACTTTGATAAACAGTCTCAAGTTCAACAACTTCTTGTTGAATGGATTTAACGGGCTTTATCCCTGCCTTCAGGTTCTTAAGTAATCTTGGCTCCTCAATTACACGCCGAAGTTGAATTACAAGATCATCAACATCCCCAAGCTCGAACAGAAGGCCATCACCATTATGTGTCACCATTTCGGCCATGCCCCCAAGGTTTGTTGCAATGACTGGTGTGCTTGCGGCAAAAGCTTCTTTGATGACAAGGGGTGAATTTTCATACCAAATAGAAGGAATGACTAGGACATCTATCTCTGAAAGCACTGATGCGAGGTCATCCTGCTCAAATCGCCCACAGAGCTCAATAGACTGATTTTCATTTCTTATCTGATCAAGAAGTCGAACGTAAGCGGGATCTCGTGTAGTGTCCCCCCAAATTCTTAGTATGGCTTTACTCGCAAGTTGAGATTGATTGAACGCGTTAATAAGAACGTGAATACCTTTTGCCCGACTTAGCTGACCAATGTAGCCAAATCGCACTTTATTGAAGTTCGTTTTTCCATGATAATTTTTTAGCCACGCAAGATCGATCCCATGTTCAAGTAACGTAACAGGATTAGCTGTGTTCAATTCAAATATCTCTTTAACAAAGACGGAGTGTGCCAAAATATGATCAGGGATGGCTAGAGCTTCCTGCAAGATCTGTTTGCGTTCGTCGATATCAAGAAGCATACCCCTCATACCGCGTTTACTTGAAAGTGAGGGGAGCTTAGAAAGCGAGCCCCAATAAAGAGATTGAACCAATTCAGGGACAGGGATTTTCTGTATTTCTCTAAAAAACCCTGATTGAGCCATTAAGCAGGATTGACACTGCCAAGCAGTGGTTCTTCCATCGCATAAAGCACCATCGCTGCGAATCAATTGAGCATTTGGACAGACAAACCAGAAATCCATTAATGTAAGAATAAGGGGAGTACCCGACCTACTTACAGAACGAAGAGCACCTACACCAAGGGAATGAACAGATGTGACGTGAACTATATCAAACTGTATGTTAGTAAGAAATTGGTCAATCCAATCTTCTGAAGGCTG
>JAWOHK010000384.1:0-6643 GCA_046485205.1 Chloroflexota bacterium
ATCCACCGGAAGCGGAACGGGTGGTCGATATCGCAGATGACCAGGACAAGCCTGAGTTTTGCTACGTTTGGGAACAAGCGACGCGCCGGTTGGTAAAACAGCTTGAGCAACTGGGACATCACGTGTCTCTGGCCCCGACGCCGGCCTGACCCTCTTATTTTCTTGGGAGAATCTGAGCGTTTTATCTTACATGCTGGCTCAGATTCTTACACAGAATTCTGGAACTTATAGAGTCTGGTGCAGTCCCAGGAATAGTTGTGCGTGCTTAGCAGACATTTACGGACATTTCCGGATTCTGTTGGCGAAGTCTTTCGGACGAGAAGACTTGCCGGCAGAGCTATACTTATCGGAAAACTGAACCAGGTGGAAGGAACAGACGACTGCAATGGCTATGAGAGCCAGACTCAGCGGAAGGATTGTGAAGATAAGGAGTTGTGCGGAAAGACTGCGCAATCGAGTCATTGTTTCACGAGCCGGGCGCCGGTATGAGGCCTAGCGATATAGCGCACATGACCTCTTCGGTGCGCGTGCTGGCCTGAAGTTTTTCATAAATACGGGCGAGGTGTCCCTGGACGGTGCGATCGCTGATGAACAACTGCGCGCTAATGGCCTTGTTTGTAAACCCGCGTGCGGCAAGCGCCAACACTTCCTGTTCTCGCTCCGATAGCGGCTCATAAACGGTTGCTATGGTGACAGCTCGGGCACGAATCACTGGATCGAGGAGCTGTTTGCCTTCATTCACGTCGCGGACCGCCTGGATCATCTGGGACGGGGCAGCTGTCTTGAGGATGTAGCCGTTGGCTCCGGCCGCCAGCCCTGCCTGAACATAGGGGTCGTCATCGTAGGCCGTCAGGATCAACAGGCCGACAGTCGGATAATTTGCCTTGCTCCTCCGGACGACCTCAATACCGGTCAGTTTAGCATTTGGATATCGACCACGGCCACATACGGCTGGTGCATAGCGATGAGACGGCAGACCACTTCACCATCATCGGCTTCGGCGATGACGGATAGGTCCGGTGCGGTTTCAAGGAACTGGCGGATGCCTGCGCGTACCACGGCATGATCGTCAGCCAGCAGAATGCGAATTGATTCACTCATGGAATGTGAACGTTAGCCACATGTAACGAGGCGGTCAAACTCACTCATCTCAGCTATTGGTTCTTGAAAGGTCGAAAACACGCCATTTAGCGCTACAGCCGTCTCGTTCCAACAGGTAAGATGTTGGCAATACGGCTTTATAGGCAGCTTGACCGCCTGAGCCGATATGGAGATGTCAAATGGTTACGTTCAAACGTTTGTTAGTAGGTCTTGTTTTGACGATCGCTTTTCTGACAACTGTGGCGGGATGCACTTCCGCGGCGTCCGAGGCAACGCCCACGGCCGACTTAACGGGTCTGACTCAGAACATGCAAGGTATGATGGCTGGAATGCAAGGCATGATGACCGACTTGCAGGGCACACCCATGTCGCCGGAGACAATGTCTCAGATGCAGGGCATGATGGCCGGGATGCAGGGCATGATGGGGCAGATGCAAGCTATGCCGGGCATGGCGAACATGCCGGAGAATATGGCTGAAATGCAAGCGATGATGGGCACCATGCAAGGGATGATGAACCAGATGCATGCTGCCGGTACGCCCATGCCGATGCAGGGCATGATGATGGGAAATGCCCCGGTTGTTCCCGCCGGCATAGCCTATAGCGAGGGCCTGGAGATTCGTTTCATCCACACCGAAGTATCTGATGCTGACATCGCCCAGCTATTGACCGATATGATGTCTTCACCGGTGCTGGTGGTTCCCTCTCTGGCCGACGTGCCGGAGACGGCGTTGGCCCCGGTCTACGTGTTCACCAATGGCGTGGAGGGGATGGGGCCGCTGGGTTATCAGCCGGACGTCTTTCCCTACCCGCCGGGAACAGAGGGTTACACGCCGCTGCGGACGATCCATCTCGTTACCTGGGTGGATGCTGCCGGCGGGCGACTGCTGACATCCACCGCGGAAGTTGAGGCGGCGCTAGCCGCCGGTGAATTGACCGAAGAGATACCCGGCGTGGTGGTTAACATGCCCTTTATCACCTGGCCGGACGGCGAACGATAGATGGAGGTAAGCAATCATGGCCGGAATACATTCAACCGCCCGTAAAAGCAAACAACGTTCAGGCAGCCAGAAGGAGCTTTTCATCGCGCTGGCGCTGATCGGTGGGGTCGTCCTCTTGGTGGCAGCGGCAGCTCTTATCACCGGCCGGCGCCCGGCCAGCACCGAAGTACAGGTCGACGGCAACGATATCGTCTACGGCAATCAGATCAGGGCCGTACACGATATGGGCAGTGGCCCGAAGGCCACGTTCCTGTCACCGGGAGATCCCCAGCCCGATATCGAGGTGCCGGAGACGTTTCATGACTTCGGGCAGATCGGCGCGAAGGACGTCGTCTCCCGCACCTTTCTAGTGCGCAATGTGGGCGAAGCGCCTCTGACCATCAGCCATGCCTATACGACCTGCGGGTGTACAGTTGCTGATATCTCGGCCGACGTCATCCCGCCGGGAAAAGCCGCGACAATCGAATTGCACTTTGATGCCGGATTTCACGATGCGGCCGGGCAAACCGTCCGGCGGGGTCTTATCCTCGAAAGTAATGACCCTGACCAGCCACAGGCCGAGATCTGGATCCAGGCCGATGTAGGGAACGGATGAACATGATTTCTCTGGTTATGCATGTTAGTCTTGTTAGCGTACTCTTGACTTCTCTGCTCCTCACGGCCTGCGCCATCGAGCCGGAGGAGCTGGAGTTCGATCTGCACGCCAACGCTTGCACAGTCTGCGTCGATATTACCCTGGACCAGATGCGTATGATCGATGACGGCCTGTCGGCGGAGACTATCCGGGAGGCGATCGATCAGACTTATTCAATTTACGGGCCGCCAACGCCAATGCTTGGCAACTGACGGTTACTTTACAAGGATGACATGAGGAACATGCCTTATCGTGTGTCTTTTTGGCTGATAGCCGGTTTAATGGTCTTGTTCGTCACCGGCTGCGGGACGTCTGCTCAGGCCGGAGCCCCGGAGATCGCGCTTGAGACGAGCCTGTTGGAACTGGGCGATATGCCCAATGGCGAGATTGCCGAACGGCAGGTGGCCGTCAGGAATGACGGTAGCACGCCACTCGTGGTCGATACGGTGACGACAACCTGCGGCTGCACAACGGCCTCGCTGACCCCGATGACCATACCACCGGGAGAGAGTGGTGTTCTCACCATCGCCTTCGATTCCGGCGCTCATGGACCGGACTTGCGCGGCGCAATCATGCGGCGGGTTATTTTGATGTCCAACGATCCGGCGCAACCCGAGGCGTTGGTCGACCTGACGGCCACGATAACTGAGCCAGTGGGACCCTAAACGGTGGAACAAGGCGGCGCGTGGCAGACTGATAGCCTTTCGCCGCTCTGTCTCACCCCACACTTTAGTAATAGACGGAGATAATTATGATACGTGCTAGAAATTTCCCGATTCTGATGTTGATCTTGACTGCTTTCCTGCTGGCCGCGTGTTCGCCTGCTAATTCGGCTACCGCACCTGTTGAGCCAGAACTGATCACCCTCGTCGCCACAGATATCGCCTATGACAAAACGCAATTGGAGGTGGAGCTGGGCCGGCCAGTCAGAGTCACTCTGGATAATCAGGGAGCACTGGACCACGATTTCAGCATCGAGGAAATCTCTACATCGGGCGAGATAATAGTGGATGCCGATGAAATGGATGGTCATGACATGGGTCACGTGGCCGAGGAGCCGGAGGTTCACGTCGCGGCTATGAGCGGAGGCAGCAGTACTATCGAGTTCACGCCGGCGGAGGCTGGGGAGTACGAATACTACTGCACGGTTTTGGGGCATCGTGAGGCGGGGATGGAAGGCACTCTAATCGTCCGCGAGCCTTAGCACCGGGCTTGTTGCAGTCGATCAGGACGGCAGCTTAACGAATCGAAATTCGAATAACTGCCCGTAGAAGAGTAGAAGAATGGATAATCATTCGGGACAAGAGCATCACCAACATGACCATGTCGTGCATGGGCATGGCGTGGAACACGCGGAAGAAACTGTGACGCCCGACAGTGCACAGATGTCGCACCACGGAGATCACGGACCGGCCGGTGACGCGAAGGAAGCGACGAGTTCCCACCAGTCTCACGTAGACCACACCGGACATGAAGCCATGTTCCGGCAGAGGTTTTGGGTGTGCCTGGCGCTCACTATCCCCGTCCTCCTCTACTCGCCTCACGTACAGGAGTTGCTGGGTTTCGAAATGCCCGATTTTCCGGGCAGCGAATGGGTCGCGCCGATACTTGGCACTGTTGTGTTCCTTTATGGCGGCGTGCCTTTCCTGCGCATGGCCGTACCGGAAATCAGGAGCCGGCAGCCGGGCATGATGACCCTGATCTCGCTGGCCATTACCGTGGCCTTCGTCTACAGCGTGGTCACTGTCTTCGCGCCGGTTGGCGAGGATTTTTTCTGGGAACTGGTCACGTTGGTGACGATCATGCTGCTCGGTCACTGGCTGGAGATGCGCAGTGTGAGGCAGGCAAGCGGGGCGCTGGATGAACTGGCCAGACTGCTACCGGATACGGCCGAGTTGATCCGGGAGGACGGGCAGATCACGCAGGTGCCGATCAGCCAGTTGACTGTCGGCAACCTGTTCCTGGTCCGTCCCGGCGCGAGCATCCCGGCCGACGGGGAAATCGTTGAAGGTCGCTCAGATGTCAATGAAGCGATGATTACCGGCGAGTCCCGGCCACTGAAAAAGGAACCGGGCAGCATAGTTACCGCCGGAACGATCAACAGCGGGGACGGTAGCCTGCGCGGGCGTGTATCAGCCACCGGCGAAGGTACGACGCTCGCCGGTATCATGCGGCTGGTGGCTGAGGCGCAGCAGAGCAAGTCCCGGACTCAACTGCTGGCTGACAACGCGGCCGGCTGGCTGTTCTACATCGCTCTGGCAGCCGCGGCCATCACTCTGGTGGCGTGGACTCTTGCGGTCGGCTTTAACGTCGAGGTCGTCGCGCGGGTTGTGACCGTGCTGGTCATCGCCTGCCCTCACGCTCTGGGATTGGCTGTCCCTCTGGTGGTAGCCATCACGACGACCCTGAGCGCGCACAATGGGATATTGATCCGCGATCGGCTGGCGCTGGAAACGATCCGCGAAGCCGATATAGTACTTTTCGATAAGACGGGAACCTTGACCAAGGGTGAGCACGGCATCGTCAGCGTGGCGGTGGTTGAGGGGATGACAGAGCCGGAAGTCATCGCTCTGGCCGCGGCGGCAGAAGGCGACTCGGAACATTTCATCGCCCGCGCCTTTCAGGCCGCAGCCACCGAACGCCAGCTCCTCGTACCGCAGGTAGGAGATTTTGAGGCCTTGAAGGGGCGCGGCGTCAGGGCCGAAATCGCCGGTCAGACAGTTTATGTCGGCGGCCCTCGCCTTCTTGAGATGTTGGCTGTTCGCGCACCCAAGTCTATCGCCAATTTTGCCACGCAAACCAACGCCAAAGGCGAATCGGTCATTTACCTGGTTCGCGACGAGCAGGTTGTGGCGGCGTTTGCCCTGGCCGATGTCGTGCGGCCGGAGAGTAAGGCGGCTGTCAGCCTGCTCCATGAGATGAATCTGGAGGTGGCCATGCTGACGGGCGACAGCATGGCGGTGGCCGAAGATGTCGCCCGGAAGTTGAACATTGACCAGTTTTTCGCCGAAGTGTTGCCGGAGAACAAAGACCAGAAAGTGATGCAATTGCAGCAGCAGGGCAAACGTGTCGTCATGGTGGGGGACGGCGTCAACGATGCCCCAGCCCTCACCAGGGCTGATGTGGGCATTGCCATCGGCAGCGGCACTGATGTGGCGGTCGAATCGGCGGGGATTGTGCTGGTGCAGAACAATCCCATGGACGTCGCCAGCGTGATCAAACTCAGCCGCTTGAGTCATCGGAAGATGGTCCAGAATCTCTGGTGGGCAGCCGGCTATAACATCGTCGCCATACCGCTGGCCGCCGGCGTGCTGGCCCCTATAGGCATACTGCTATCACCGGCGATGGGAGCGGTCTTAATGTCATTGAGCACGATTATCGTGGCAGTAAACGCGCAACTACTGCGACGGGTTCAGTTGAGGTAGGCGAACTGGGTAAAATGAGGCTGATAAAACCCTGAACTGTTAGACGAATCGAGGGTGAGTAGTGCTCAGAAACGCCCTGCTTAGCGGACATTTACGAACGTTTCCGGAAAATACCCACGATCGGCTGGCTTAGAAGTTCATCGTTTTGGGCGATAGTTGTCATCGGAAGTACCTCGCTTCTTGTTACCTTTTCGTCAAAACCAACATTAAACGAGTGCAATTCCTTTTTCAGGAACGGTCAAACTACAGTCAGGGGCTCTATCTGAACAGCTCTGGTCAGGTGTTCATGGGCACAAGATTACGGCTTGAGTGCGCTGACTAGCGTGCTCCAATTGGCAAACACTGTGCGGAAGCCGAAGCAAGTGAAGCCGTCGGCGATGAACTGATCAAGGGTACATTCCGGTTGCGCGATGTACTGACCCGCCAGATAAACCGTACGCCCGTCCACCGCTGCCGCGCCGTAGTCTCCCCAACGGGGCCGG
>JAWOHK010000174.1:0-5328 GCA_046485205.1 Chloroflexota bacterium
TCATCCAATAGCCCTCGTGGACGGGCACAATCTATGTACGGCCACCAGGGGTTGTGTTGGTTCCTCCAATCCTAATGAAGCGACCGGAACCTCCATGACTAGAATTCCTATTGGCCTAACAAACCCAATGCCTCGGTAATCCGCTCCGGTGGTAACGGGACATAACCGGCACCCCGGACGTAACCCTGGCCCTGGGTAAGTATCCAGCGATACAGGGCGGCAACCCCCGCGTCCGGCTCACCTTTCGTCACCAGGTAAAGCTCGCGAGCCGGTGGATAGGGATAGACACGAGCGCCAATGGCAGCCGCGATCTGGTCCTTGGATCCGTAGAAGTCCTCATCAGGGCCGATCTGCCCATCACCATTCAAGTCCAGGGGCACGACTCGCAAGCCGGGAATCTGCTCGCCGGTCGAAAGATCATAGGTGAAACCGATATTGTTGTAGCCGATACCCAGCCTGTCCTGGCGTACTGCCTCAGCCAACCCGGGGTCACCGTTCACCGCTGTCCCGCTCAGATCCTCTTGCGCCTCACCACCCTGATACTTGGACCACATCTCGCCCGCGCCGGAGGCATCCGACCGGGTATAGACCGTGATAGGTTCAGTCGCGCCATTTCCCAGCAAGTCACCCCAGGTCTTGATTTCCCGGCTCATCCAAATGGCGGCGGCCTTCTCCGGGGTCAAGCCAATGGACAGGATTTCATCCAGGTAAGGATTATCGGCATTGATCGTCGCCACAACGGCATCGATCGTCACCGGGACACCGTAAGCTCCCTGATCGATCTCTTCCTGCCGCAAATCGCGGGAAACCATCGCGATGTCCACCGCCCCGGCAAGTACATCGGTCATGCCTTTGCCCGCGCCGCCACCTTGGATGTCAAAGAGAATACTCGGGTTGAGCGCCGTGAATTGCTCTGCCCAGACAGTCATCATTGGGAACAGGGCGAATGCCCCGGAAATGGCGAGTGAGCGATTTTCTATTTGAGCGGCCGGTGCTTGTGAAATAGCTGCCAGATCACTTCCTACTTGATGGGATGCCTCCGCGGGTTCGACAGATGCGGCTGTTCCGCTACACCCGGAAAGGGTGGCTATGATGATCAGCAGGGAAGCAAAAAAAACGAAAATCCTTCTTAAACACAACATAACTTGTTCCTTGCCTTAACTACTTTCTGGTTGATACAACGACTAGGTTGAACCAACCGGAGGTTTGATGATTAATATGGGTTGGGTTGGTATAACGCCCGCAGCGTCGATGCGGGAGAGGACATTATGGACAAAATCACCGCGCGCCTCGGCCGCGATTAACAACAGGTCATACTGGCTATGCTCTAGCTCCGAGATGATTTGCTCAACCGGATTCCCTTGCCGCAACCGAAGCGAGACTTCAACATTGGCCTGGATTAACCCGCTGAGGCAAGTTTCTAAATGAACGCGTGCCGGTGCGTATCCAGCCAGGGGCTGGTCCATCCGCCAGCGCGTCATTCTCATTAAGGGCAAGACGGTGGCCTCAGCTCCCTCGTGGGCCAGAAACGGTAATGCGCGGCTGATTGTCTGATGGTCAGAAGCGTAGCCGCGCAGGACGATCAGGATTTTTTTGATCGGTTGCGGCACCCCGCGAACCAGTAAAATAGAAGCCGGCGACCCGCGTAATAGATGAAACCGGGTTGTTTCATTAGCGGTCCCAATGACAAATAGCGAACATTCCTCGCCCTCGGCCACAATCCGGCCATTATCGATCGGTAATACCCCCTCGATATAAGTCACCGGCTGATCCAGCAAGCGACTAAAAACAGTAGCTGTTTCCTTGACATTGGCCGCTTGCGTCGGGTCATCCGTCCAGGTCACAATGGTTTGATCGTCCGGGGATGAAGTGACATAGATACGGTTAATCGCCTCTTGGACGGCGGCTTCTGAACTCGCGATTGGGACGATGTCAGCGTCCAGCAAACGGCGAAGCACCCAAAGCGCGGCCTTATTTTCCGGATGAGCGGTAACCACGGTCACCTGACCATTCTCCTCAGCCAGGGGAACGGCCAGGTAATAGCGGGCCAACTTCTGCGATACGCGGGTCAACAAGTCGGGGTTGGAATCGTTGGCAAAGGAATCGAGGTCAAAATAATGTGTCACTGTCCGTCACCTGATTCTCAAAGGATATCAGGCAACGGTAACGAACCCGGTTATTCCAGGGTAACAATGGGGTAACAGGACTGCAGGGTGGCATTCAGACAGCCGGCTCGTGAAACGCGTAACCGATTCCGGGTATGGTTTCGATGAACAAGGGCTGTGAGGCGTCTTCTTCAATCTTGGCCCGAAGGCGATAGATTAGTTGTTTTAACATCGGGCGATCACCGCCCTCCGGTCCCCAAACCGCTGCGATAAGCGTCTCACTCGGTAAAACCTGGCCGGGGTGACGCATAAGTGCTTCCATCAATCGCAATTCCAAGCCGGTGAGCCGAACGGGAGGTTCACCTTTACGCTTCACCTCACCACGGGAACGATCGAGAATGAGATCCCCAACCTCGAGGGCAACCGGGATCGTTTGAACACCGATGCGACGCATGACCGCCCTGATGCGCGCGACCAGTTGGGTTGGACTGAACGGCTTGACGATATAATCATCTGCGCCTAGCTCAAGTCCACGAACGACTTCCTCATCCCCGGCCCGGACGCTGAGGATGATAATCGGTACCTGGCTGGTACTTCGTATCTTGCGGCAAACGCCCAGGCCGTCCAATTTAGGAAGATTCAGATCGAGCAATATCAAATCCGGCGCGTGTAGATCGAAGGACTCCAGAGCTGAGAGACCATCGGCTGCGATCAGGACGTCGTAATTGGCCCGGCGTAAGGTGAATGCGATCACATCGGACAAAGCCAGGTCATCTTCTACCACAAGAACTTTCGTCATTCATGCTTCTCCGCTGCAACGGGGATCTCCATCCAGAAGATCGCGCCACCACCTGACCGATCATCGACGCCAACCTGCCCGCCATGAGCCTCGGCGATCCGCTTGACCAAATAAAGTCCCAGGCCGATACCGTATTGTTCGTTACTGTCAGCATGCAATCGCATGAAGCGGCGGAACAGATTGACCCGGTCTTCCGGCGTTATGCCCGGCCCGCGATCGGCGACAGCCATACGAACCATCCCTCCGAACTGTTCCACACCAAGTTCGATGGGTTGGCCGATGGAACTATATTTCACCGCATTAGTTATCAGATTAACCAGGGCTTGGGTTAGCCGGCCCTGATCTGCGATCAGAGGCGGCATGCGAGCCGGCTCAGTGACGGTTATGGTCTGCTGCCGTCGATCCATAAGCGGGCCAATGATCGACAAGGAATTGTTGATCACTTCACTTAAATTGACCGGCTGCATTCGTAATGTAAAATGTCCGGCCTCGATACGACTGCTTTCCAATAAATTATCGATCAACGATTGCAAGCTGACCAGACTTAGGTATGTCGGTTTCATTAGCTCACGTATCTCAGCCGGAGACAGCTTATCGGCTTCTTCCATCAATAATTCCATCGATGCGTTTAGGGTGCTGAGCGGCGTGCGGAATTCATGTGAAATGTTGGCCAGGAAGAATGAGCGCAGATTCCGCAAGGCTTGTTCTTCGGTGACATCACGCAGGACGAGAGCGACCTGAACGGTAGTGCTGTTGGGAGGCACCATTTGCGATCCTGTCGTCGCCAGCACAATGCTTTTACCGCTCCGGGTGAGGACCTCAATTTCTCTCTTCTCTCCTTTGGGGGGAATGCGGTCGAGAAATGTCTCACCACGTGGTTCGGCCAATGGTAAAATGGCGTTGACCGACCGGCCAACCGCCTCTGTGCTCGGCCAGCCTAATAATGTCTGAGCGCCCTGGCTCATGAAAGTTATTTGGCCCACGGTATCAATTGTGATAACTCCCTCAACAACGGACTGGATTAGACTATCCAACCAATCACGGGCTTGAGATCGTTCATCTAACGCTTCCAGCATGGTCGCCTGGCTTCTTTCTAGTGAAGTCGACAGCGTTATCAACTCCGGAGGGCCGGAGAATTGGGGAATGGGCGCGGTCAGATCTCCCCGGCTGATTCTTTCGGCCGCCTGGGTGATATCGCTTAACGGTCGGGTCAGGCGGCGGATAAAAGCGATTCCCAAAACAACCCCAACCAACGCCACCAGTCCGGTACTGGTAATCAAAATCAACAATGCGTTCCTTTCCGTCTGTACCAGGTCTTGGACCGGCAATCCAATCTCAGCCCTCAGGTCTTGTGTTTCTCGCCGGGTCTCCAGGCCCAATTCGGTTGAGAAGTAGGGCTGATCTTCAATAGTCAACAGGCGCGCGTTTGAATCTTGACCATTCGGTTGCGGGCTGTAGATTGCCGCAACGGAAGGTAAGGTCGACGCTAGACGGATGCCGTCCGCGGAAAGGATGCTTTGGTCCACGCCGGTATTGACACTTAATCGCTGCAGATATTCGTCATCCAACCATTTCCCAGTCACAACTGATCCGATAGTTTCGGTGAAGTTGTTACTCAGGATGCTCTGGGCGGCAATAAGCGCCGGTCGTCCATCTACGAGCTCGAATCCACTACCAGGGGCAGTAGGGCATAGTGCCGTCTTCCCACCCAACATCGCCAATTCCCCTTCTAAATCACAGATCTGAATAAAATCAAAATCACTTTGGCCTTGATACGTTTGCAAATATGGATTCAACCCGGTCAGATCATCATCCTCAACTAAACGCCTGAGAGTGGGACGTTCAGAAAGCAATGTTGTGAGGTCGGCGCTGTTACTTTCTTCGGCTAAATATAGCGACTGGGTTGTCCGGTACGTCGCATCAACCTGTTGCCAAGCCTGGGCTTCCAATTGTGCTCGGGTTATCAGATAAGCCGGCACACCGGCACTTAATGTGGTAGTAAGGATCAGAATGACCAGCCCCAGCACCAGACGGGTAGATAGACCAACCTTTGAAAAATAGCCGTTCATCAAGTCTCTCTACACAAGGCGATCATCAGGCACATCCATTTATCGTCCCTAGAAGTCTACAAGAATTGATGATTGCTTACACTTTTTTCCGATGCCGGAGTCCAGAAATCTAGCCTGTCACGTCATCCCGGCTATTTGCGCCTCAGGCAATCTTTAACCAGCTCAGGGAGTGAATAAAACCGTGGTCAAATGAATTGGATGACATGAGCCGGGTAATCCGGATGAGCGCGACGATAAAGCTGCCGTCTGTTCCACGCGTAGATAAACAACTTGACATGGCGGCGCAAAGCCTTGATGCAACGCGAAAAACACCGTGACCGTCTGGCCAATCGGGCTAGATAATGACGGAGTTCAG
>JAWOHK010000019.1:0-8910 GCA_046485205.1 Chloroflexota bacterium
GAAAAAGCCGACGGGCATCACCCTGGCTGAATGGTACCTATTCATGCAGACCGTCGGGCCGCGCGTGGCCAACCCACCGAAGTAGAGCAGGATGGCCGTGCCCAGGCCGGAAGCCAGCCCCAGGATGGGGAAGATGCCCGAAAGCGTCAGGCCGCGCTGGATGCCGACGCGGTAGCCCTGACGGTTGTTGGCGTCAAAGGTGGCATAAATGGCCGGTTCCTGGCGAAAGCTCTTGGCGACCAGAATGCCGCTGATCGACTCCTGAATCTGGGCGTTGATGATGGCCGTCACGCGCCGGGCGTTCTGCGTCACCCGGCGAGCGATTCGCCGGAAACTGAGCGCCAGCGCCGCGGCCACGGGAGCCATCGCGACCATCAGTAGCGTCAGCGACACGTTGATCGTCAACAGGTAGACCAGCAGGATGAGCACCAGCAGCAACTGGCTGAGCAAGTTCAGCGTCAGGTTGACCACCTCGGCGAAATCCTGCGTATCGGAAGTCACCCGGCTGACGATCTTGCCTGAGGGGATCTCGTCATAGAACGACATGTCATGGCGGACAGTGGCGGCAAAGACATCCTCACGCAGCTGGAGAATGACGTTGCTGGTGACGCGGGCCGACATCATCTGCCGGATATAGTTGAAGACCCAGCCCGACGCCCCGATGAGACTGACTCCCAGCGCCAGTAGGGCCATGGTAGTGGTGGCTGGGTTAGTTTCCAACAGGCCCACCGCGCCGGCGATGACGACCGGCCCCAGCGCGCCCATAAGCGAGTTGAGGGTGATCATGATCGCGATGACGATCATCCGGCCGCGGTAGGGGCGAAAGTAGCTGATGATCCGGTCCAGCAGTTCGCGGTCCTGGTACTGGCGATCGTAGCTTTCGGTCTCCAGACCGTCGAGAATGAAGCCCATTTAATCGTACCTCGCGAAGATACGCTGATAGTCGGCCGAGCGCGCCAGCAATTCTTCGTGCGTGCCCTGGTCGGCGATCGTGCCGTTCTTGATGACCAAGATGCGGTCGGCCCAGCGAATCTGGCTCAGCCGGTGGGTGATCAGAAAAGTCGTGCGCTGGCGGCTGATGCGATACATCGCTCGCTGGATGTGATCCTCGGTGGCGCTGTCGATGGCGCTGGTGCTATCGTCCAGGACCAGAATGCGCGGGTTGGTCAGGAAGGCGCGGGCGATGGCCAGGCGTTGGCGCTGGCCACCGGAGAGAGTCACGCCGCGCTCGCCAACCTCAGTCTCGTAGCCTTGTTCAAAGCGCATGATGAAATCGTGGGCCTGGGCCTCTTTGGCCGCTTGCTCGATGGCTTCCTGCGAGGCGTCGGGCACGCCGAAGGCGATATTTTCGGCGATGGAGCGCGAAAAGAGAAAGACGTCCTGCTCGATCGTCGAGACCTGGGAGCGCAATGATTCCATGTTCCAGTCGCGCACATCCACGCCGTCAACCAGCACCCGGCCGCTGTCGGCGTCGAAGATGCGGTTGATGAGCCGCGTCATGGTGCTCTTGCCGGAACCCGTTTGGCCGACGATGGCCACGGTTTCACCGGGGTTAGCCCGGAAGCTGACGTCCTTTAAGATATGCAACGGGGTTGCGGGATCGGGAAGCGCGTCTGAATCATCCCGGCCGTTGGCCTGCGCGCTGTTGCTGCCCTGCTCCGCCACCTCGTAGCCAAAGCTCACGTTCTGGAACTCCACCGCGCCTTCGATGGGCTGAACCACACCGGCCTCGTTTTCGTCGAGCTCGGTCTCGGTGTTGACCAGTTCCAGAATACGCCGGGCGCTGGCGATACCGAGCTGGGCCAACTGGAAGGAGAAGATGGAGACAAACGTCGGGAAGCGCAGGAAACCGAACAACCCCACGTAGGCCACTACCTCGCCCAGCGACAACACGCCGCTCCGCCACAGAAGCATGGCGTGCAGGAAAGCCAGGCCCCAGCACAGGCTGAAGACGAGCATGGGCAGGTAGCGGGCCTGAATCTCACCCTCGCGGATGGCAAAATCGCGGTAGGTGATGGCCTTGCTGATGAACTTGTCCTGCTCCTGAGACTCCTGGGCATTGCCCTTGACGACCTCGATGCCGTTGACCGTCTCCGCCAGACTGGTGTTCATGACACCGAATGAGGACCGCAGCCCTTCGCTGACCGGGCTGAGCCGCCGGGCATAGTCGCGAACGGTGATGCCGAACAAAATCAGAAAAATGAACGGCACCAGCAGCAGTTGCGGATTGATCCGGAAGATCAAAACGAGAGGCGCGATGATGCCGAGGAACGAGTCGGTGATGAGCATCAGGCCAGGGCTGAACATGATGTTGAGCATGCGCACGTCGTTGGTGGCGCGGGCCATGATGTCGCCGATTCGCTGGCGGTTGTGGAAGGTCTGGCTCTTGCCCAGCAGGCTGACATAGAGCTCGTCGCGCGAATCGCGCTCGATCCGCTGGGCCATGAACTCAAACGACGAGTTGCGGGTCAGGCCAAAGAGACCCTGGAGAGCGGCTGAAGCGAACACCGCCAGGGCCAGCAGCAGGAGCGTTTGCGTGGTCCAGCCGGGCGTGTTCAGCACATCGAAGGCGCGGCCGATGAGCACCTGGATATAGCTGGCGGCGAAGTTGTTGACAACTGTGGCGATGATAGCCACTATCGGCAGCCAGGGATAGCGAGCCAAGTGGGAGGCGATCCAGCGGACAGGGCCGCTGCGGTCATAGGTGCGCTCGTTCTCGAGCCGGAATTCGCGTTTACTCACCATATCGTCTGCGTTTCGAAACATGCGTTCTAATGGGTTAGAAATTATAACCGGACGACAAACCAGCGCAACGTTGCAACTCCAGCAATCCTCGCTGGACGGCGATCCTCAACGCATCGGTTCTGACTATTGTGTCGGAAACGAGGCGATTGGCAACACTGGTCAGGCGCGCGGTGGTGACCGGCGAGCCGGCGTCCAAATGGATAAATACTTCCTCGGCGGCCGCGGCTTGCCCGGAGAGAACTTCGCCCTCCTGGTGGGCACACCACAGCTGTACCGCCGTTGTCGCAATCCTTGCTAAACGGGATTCGCAAGCCTTTTTCCGGGAACGGCAATTGACTATTCGCTGTTACTCTATATGTAGAAATTGAAACGGAGTATGGGCAAGATAGTAGAGGAGTATCCACAGTTGTGAAAATAATTAAATATCACTTGCAACGGAGAGAGTAAGCGGCCGACGCAGCCATCCATCGCAACCAAAACGGCCAGAGACACAATACGATAGATATGGAGTAGTGTGATGAATTTTAACGAACTTGAACAGAGCCGTCTGGTAGCCGAAGATCATATGAAGCGCGCCCGCCAGGTATCAGAAACGAACCGCCTGCTGGCGAGCACCGAGTCGACAGTGATGGAAAAACAACCGGGTAAAGCCGGTCGCCTCAGTCTCCACCATTGGTTTCTATTTCTTCGCCGGCGCCGCCAGGATCCTGGTTGAGTGGCCTACCGGTAAAAAGAACATAGATACCAGCCAAAAAACTTTAATAAAGTAATTTCCGTTTCAACTAAGCAATCAACAAGAGCGGGCGAAGACTTCTACGGTTTTCGACCCGCTCTTGTTTTTTTCATTCGGAATGAATTTGCAGGATTCACAACGCTTTCAGTCCGAATGGATCCCTCGGAAAATCATTAACCTTTCAGCGTTTTCAGCGCGCCGTTCAGCGGGTTTTATTCCCCGCCGCCGGCGATCAACCCGGGGACATTTTCTGTTTTTGCTATCTACAATCCACAAGGGTATCTCTCCGCCCAGTTGCGCCTCTGGACAATGAGCGACAAGTATAGCTGCCGCGCTCAGGGCCGGACACATACCGGGAAATCATTGTAGAACGGGATTCGCAAGCCTCATAACGGGAACGGTAATCGACTTTTCAATGCTAAGCTTTCGGCATCGCGCAAATCTCAACGTGTTAGCATCTTCGATTTTTTCCAGGTTAGGTGAATCCAAAAAATTAGGAGTATTCGAAATGAAAGGCTTGGTATTTAGACGATCGCAGTTTGGAAAGGCGAGTGCCGACCAGCAACCGGAATGGCTCGTCGATTTACTGGTAATAGGAACTATGGCGCTGTTATTGGCCATGGTTATTTTGGTTGCGCGATTTATCAACATCGATAACCCTGCCGGTCAGATGTCGCCGGCATCGGGCGAGCCGGTCGGGCTCTTCGCTACCGGTCAAAGCCTGCCAGCTGTGAAGGCCTTGCCGCCCATGGGTACTTCTTACCTGTCCCAGCCGGACGTGCTCCAGGCTCTGGCCGCGGAATCGGCCGTCGCGACCGGATTGGCGATCTCGCCGGTGACCGAAGCGGAACACTTCAACCGGGAGTGGTACGAGGCGCACACGAAACAATTCCACGCGCTACTGATTCGTCCCGCTTTGAACACCAATCAGGCCATCTACACCGATCGTTACTGGGAGATGGCTAAGAACCGGACCAATGGTACGTCTACCGCCGGAGAGTACGCGATCTACACCGACCGGTACTGGCGAATGGGTGAGGAAGAAGATCGGATGGAACCGTTTACTCCCGGCAGGACCAACAATAGCAGGCAGAACCGAACAGAGTGGCGCTAGTTGCGCAACGCGTAGGAAATTGACACGCGACGATCTGCCAGATCGTCGCCGGCGCGATAAGCAGGCCGGTCGAGGTTTCCATACCTCGCCGGCCCTTTCCGTTTTGCACCGTCTCAGGCACCGAATATACCTCCTCCGTCAGGCGTTGGCTCACACCTAGGCCTACGCACAAAGGAAATAGTCTGCCTTAACCCGTGACACTCTAGTTCCGGTTGGTCTATGTAAAACGGGACTCGCAAGCCTGTTCACGGGAGTTGTCATCCACAACCTCATGTTACTCTAGGATCATCGCTAAGAAGACAAAGGGATGATATCGATCCGGTTGATGCAGGTGAGGTCACAATAAGATAGCCCGCAAGGAGATAGGGGATTGAAAGACTTGGTGTCTAAACGGATTCAGTTTGAAAGCGTGGACAGCAGCACACAAAATGAGTTGCTCGTCGATTTTCTGGTGAGGAGTTCCATCGGTTTACTCGTGACATTGATCGCGCTGTTCACGTTCTCAGCCCACAACACTGACACCGCAATGAACAAGACCGAGGAGGCCGTTAATCCGGTCACGATCGCATCGCCCGGCCTGGCGATCGCGCCGGTCGAAAAGGCAGAGCGCTACAACCGAGAATGGTATGAGACACATACGAATCAAAACCCGGCCTCGCCGGCGGCGAAGGCCTCATTCACGCCAACAGAAGCGGAACGCTTCAATAGTGATTGGTATCAATGGTATTTGAATGATGACTCTCGTCATTAAATGACAGGCTCATTCCCTTGAATCAGCCCGAAGAGGATTCAAGGAAAAGCGAAGCCTAGCTATCCCGTGGCCGGTCTTTGTCGGGGCAGGCCGGACATGTGCCGGATAGTCGTTACTAAACGGGAATTGCAAGCCTACATACGGGAACGGTAAACGACTTTTCGGTGCTACCCTGAATGAACGAGTTGAACAGAGTATGTGGGTGAGAAAGGAGGTGTTTAGATCAGATGACCCCATGGACGATTGATTACCTGTTGAAACGAAGAGAGTAGCATGCGGGTTAGAAACCCGCAGCTAAGACGATAAGTGCGTTTGAACGCACTCCGGAAAAGGCATTCTTAGCGTGCGTTTGAACGCCCTTGCAGGTTAGCGGTGGGTTTCCAACCTACCGGGCCTTAGGAGTAGTGAAATGAACTTCAATGATTTGGAAAATAGCCGTCTGGTCGCCGAGGATCACATGAGACATGTCCGCCGCGAGGCTGAAAAGAACCTGTTATTGGCGAGCGCAAAACCCTCTTTGCCGGAAGATCAACTGGCGAGAGCAGGTTGCTTCAGCCTACGCCGATTGTTCTCATGGTTTCGATTCGGCCGCCGGAACACCGATCAGGCCCAACCGTTGTAACGAGCAAGCGAATCCAGCCGGAACATAAATTTAAGATTTCCGTTTCAGCCGGTTATTAAGCCTCAGCGGGTGAGCGACACCAAATTTTGTCCTCGTTCTGCTTCGGCTCTTTTAATGTACGATCCGCAGATCTTGCTGATTGAGGACTGAAGTTCTTTAAATCCTGCGAAAATCAGCGTTCCCATCCCCGGCGCGCCACAAACACCCGGCTCAGGGCATACAGGCCGATAGCGATCCAGAAGACGTTGACGGCCACCGATGGCATGGCCCCGTGGTGGAAGGAGTTGACCAGCACCAGCGTGCCGCCGATCAGGTTCAGCCCCTGGTAGGGCACGCTGTCCCCGGCCAGGCGGCGGGTGGAGACGAGACCATAGGCCAGCAACAGCGCGGCCGTGCCCACCCAGCCGCCGATTTCAACGAGGAGTTCAGGGTTCATATCGTCCTTTGTTCGCTATCTCCCAATCGCCCAATTTCTAAATTTCATATCGATAGTGGATCAGGTAACTCAGATAATATTCCCCCTGCCAGCGGTCGATGCCGATGACCCAGGTGCCCCAGTCGAATTCCTGTTCGGCCGGCGCGGGGCGGTGGGCGCTGTAGAAGTGCAACTGTTCGTACCCCTCAGGCAGAATTACCATCCCGGCCGTCGGCCCGTGGACGATCTCGTCGCAGCTCCAGACCGTCGCGCCGAGCAGGTCTCGCTCCAGCCGCGGCAGCATCACCTCGGCGAACGTCCCCTGAATGGGAAAACCGCTACCGTCTTCCGTGCCCCAATCGTAGGCTTGCGGCGCGGCAAACAGCGCGCGCGTCTCCCGGCCGGGCAGGAAGATCTCCTCATTCCACCAGCTGACCAGCAGGCGCAAACCGCGCTCTGGGTGAACCAGGCGCTGCAATTGGGCGCCGTCACGGCTGGCGATCGCTTCCTGCAAATCGGCCAGCAAATCGGCGACCGCCGGATCGCCGCAAAAGTCCTCGCGGCTGACAGTCTCGGTCAGGAAGCGGCTGTTGACCCAGCCCGCGCCGGCGTTCGTCTCGACCGGCACCCAGGTCGAACCGGCCAGCAGCGTCTGGCCCTCGTCGTCAACGACGATCCCGGCCGCGTCCGGCGGCAACTGTGCTACCGGTGCGTAATCCACACCTGGTCCGGCGCGCACGTTGAGCGTGTCGTTCCCGGCCACGAAGGCCACCTGGTGCCGGGCCGTACCGTTGGTCTCCGGTGCAGCGAGCAATGTCGCCGTCGGCGCGGGAGGTGGCGTAGCCGTTGGCGGAACGGCCGTCGGCGCGGGAGGCAGAGTCGCCGTTAGAGACGGCTCGCCGGGTGGGGTTATCGCCGGGGACAGTTCAATAACCGCTGTTGCGGCGATGGTAGGGACGGTGAGCGGGGGTATGTTTGATGTGCGGCAGGCGACCATCACCAGCGCCAGCGCCATCAGGACGATTCCCGGCCCGATCATTTGGGAAAAATGTCTCTCTCGCATCATATTGCATCCTCTCAACCGGCAACCGGCGCGCCCTTGTACTATGAAATAGCCCGGCGCGGCCGGTTTACCGGCATATCGGCTTATATGAGAGACGCACAAGCGCGACCGGATGTTCCCCGGCCGCTAGAGATTGAATTTGACGGTAATCACATCGCCGTCGCGGACCAGATAGGTCTTGCCTTCCTGGCGCAGCTTGCCGGTGGCGCGAGCCTGAGGCAACCCGCCCAGGGCCACCAGATCGTCGTAGCTAATGACCTCAGCCCGGATGAAGCCTTTGGCCAGGTCGGTGTGGATGGTACCGGCGGCATCGACAGCCGTCGCCCCGCGCCGGATCTCCCAGGCCCGCACCTCGTCCTCGCCCACCGTGAAGAACGATTGCAGACCCATCAGGTCATAGCTCAGGTGAATGACCCGATCGAGGCTGAGTTCGGCCACGCCGTACTCGTCCATGAACAGGGCCAACGATTCCTCGTCGCCGGCGGCACTCAATTGGGCCAGGTCCATCTCTAGCCGGCCGCGGATGGATGCGAAGACAGTGCGCGGGGCGTCATAGTCGAGGATAACCTCGCTTTGATCATCACCGATGTTGATGACGACGACTTTGGGTTTCAGGGTGAGCAAGCCGTAACCGCGCAGCCCTTTGAGTTGTTCCTCGGTCAATTCCAGCGCGCGTAAGGGTTGTTCGGCCGAAAGCGTCGCGTTCAGTTCCTCAAACAAGGCCAGTTCGGCCTGGGCGGTAGCCTTGTCCTTCGTCGCCCCTTTTTTTAGGCCTTCCTTAATCCGCTCGATGCGGCGCTCAACCGTGCCCAGGTCGGTTAGCAGGAATTCGGTGTCCAGCGCAGCCAGGTCACGGGCGGCGTCCACGCTGCCCGTCGGATGGGGGACACTGGCGTTTTCGAAGGCGCGTACGACGTGGACGAAGCCGTCCAATCCAGCCAGGTGGTTCAGTAGTTGCGGGCTGACGGCGCTGCCCGGCGGCTCGTCATCGCTTGTTTGCAGCCCGGCGATGTCGGTGTAGGTGATGCGGGCGTAGGTCGTCTTCTTGGGGTTGAACATCCGGCTGAGGACGTCGACGCGCGGATCGCGCACGTCGACGACGGCCGTCAGGACATCGAAGCGGCCGCCCATACTTTGACCGGTCGGTGCGTTGCCCATGGTCAGGGCGTTAAAAATGGTTGTCTTGCCCGAACCGGGCAGGCCGATAATTCCAAGTTTCATAAGGCCGGAGTATAGCAGGAAACGCTAATCTGGCGCAGGGCGGGCATTGTCCGGGAGTGTCTAATTTTTCGGGTATTGGGATAATAGAGTTCATGAGTACATGTCCCCATTGTCAAATTGAAGTACAGCAAGTGAAAGTAGGTCGCAATCCGTCCGGCAGTCAACGATACCGGTGTAATGTGTGTAACCGGAAGTACACGCCGGAACCTAACGAAGCGGGCTATCCGCAAGAGGTCCGCGACCAGG
>JAWOHK010000177.1:0-3684 GCA_046485205.1 Chloroflexota bacterium
CGGTTATTTATATGTAGCCTCCGGCGACGGCACGAACCGGAATGCCGCGCAATACCGGAGCAGTTTATTGGGGAAGATATTGCGATTGGACGTCAGCACAGGCAGCCCTGATCCGTATGGTATTCCCTCTGATAACCCCTTTGTTGGCGTCGCAGGCAATCGTGAGGAGATATGGGCGTTGGGCTTGCGCAACCCGTGGCGCTTCAGTTTTGATGGGTCAACCGGAAATATGTTTATCAGCGATGTGGGCGAGAACACCTATGAAGAGATCAACATCGCTCCAGCGGGAATGGGCGGCTTGAATTACGGATGGCCGTGTTATGAAGGTCCGGATGAATTCATGCCAGGGAGTTGTCCTCCAGCTTCAGACCTCGTATTCCCGGTACATGCCTATCCCCACGGGCAATCACATTGCGCGGTTATTGGTGGCTATGTCTATCATGGCCGTAACAATCCCCGGCTCGACGGCCATTACCTCTTCGGCGACCTCTGTAGCGGCGAGATATGGGCCATGACGCCGGTGGGTAACAGCTGGGCGGTAGAGGAGGCCGGCATCTTTCCCGGATTGCGATGGAGCACGTTTGGGGAAGATGTGGACGGAGAACTTTACGTCGCTGAATGGGCTGGCCAGAATCGTCTATTCCGAATTCACGTCCAACCGTAAACCCTCTGCGTGTACGGTGCATACTGCCAGCACTCAATTCCAAACCCTGAACAACTCAATCAGTTCTGATTTCGCATCGATGGTGACTTTATAACACCAGTTGATTGGCCACCAGGTGCCTGGTACTTACTGCAATGTCTTCCACCTGTCCGAGTACCCGCAACGCCCGAATCGTTACCCACTTGCTCGGCCGTCCCTTGCGGCCAAACTCAACTCCCTCCCCCATCTTGCCGGTGTAACCATATTCCAGTGGCCAGCGACCCTGACTGTCAGACTTGGACCGCACCAGCGCAAAGGCGTTGGCCAGTCGGGGATCGTCATCATAACCCAGCGCCACCAACGCCTCAATCACTTGCAGGATGTCGGTGATGTAGAACACCGGGAAGCCGAATTTCCACCAGTTGCGGCTAGGCCCGTGGCCAAAAAAAGAGGGGTAGGCGGCCGTCGCCGGGTCGATGCTCAGCAGGTATTCGACTCCCTGCCTGATGGCCTCGTCGATCATCGGCGTGCGCCGAGCGGCCGGCAATTTACCGAAGGCCAGCATGACCTTGGCCGCGCCCCAGCCGCAGGGTTGGTCGCCGTTGACCCCACAGCGAAAGAGCGGGCCGGACTTGTAAGCGTAATAGCGCCGAACGGCCGATTTTTCCTCTTTCGAAGCCATACCCTTACCGGTCACCGTCCGGGCCATCCACTCAAAGGCCAGATCGAGTCGCGGGTCGTCGATTTCGAGATCGATCAACGACATCAGCAAATTCCCCTGCAGGCAATCGACCGTGCCCGACGGAGCGCCTTTGCTGTTGGTCGTCAGCTGACCGTGTGGGCCCAGCGAGTGGTCGAGCAAGTAGGTCGCACCGCGGGCGATGCGCTCGTCGGCGGCGGCCGTCGCCCCGGTCTGGGCCAGCATGATCAGCGCCCATACGGTCGAGGAATACTTGGGACCATAACCGGCGCCGGGCTTGCCCCAATAACCCTCCGGCTCCATCGCGTCGACGATGGTGGCGATGGGCGGGGCGGCATGGGCTGCGGCGCGGGCAGCCAGAAGTTCAAGATCATCGGAAGGTCGTGCAAGAAGATCACGGAGGGCAAGGTAGCGAGGGCCTGGGTCATCAGGTTCCAGAAGCCAACTCAAGACTTCAGAGGATACGTTCACCGACATAGCAACTCTCGATTAGCCGGGGAAACTAACCGGCCGATTCACCCTCATTGTAGCATATTCATTGAGGTGTGAGCAGGTGACGGCCGCCTGCGAGGCTATCGCTTAAGTGTCGTGGATATAAGTTTGGGCGTGGGCATTGGCGTAGTCTTGACCACTCGGTGACAGTGGTTAAAAACCGTCGTCCGGCCAACAAACCTCGTCGTGACTGGGACCAACTAATACGTGATACGCGTCACGATTCGGTTGGCTAAAGAAAGACACGCCCTCCACCCAACTACTTATTTGGCTACACGAAAACCTATTGTCGCTTCCCGCACGTGTGGCTCGCGGCCGAGTCGAAAGAACGTCTGTAGCTCCAGGTCCTGGCTGTTCCATGCCCCGCCCCGCAAGACGCGCGCCGTCCCCAGATCGTGATCGGCGGCCAGATCGTACCACGAGCCCGTCCACTCCCAAACATTACCGGCCATGTCGACGCAGCCGAAGGGACTTCTATTGCGTCGCGGCGGATAAGCATCCACTTCACTCGTTTGGCCGACGTCGTCGCCGAAGTTGGCCGACTCAGGCGAAGGCTCGGTGTCACCCCAGGGGAAAAGCCGGGCGTCGGTGCCCCGAGCTGCTTTCTCCCATTCCTGCTCCGTCGGCAGCCGCATTCCGGCCCACTTGCAAAAGGCCAGAGCATCCTCCCAATTGACCAGGGTCACCGGATGCCCCACCTTGTCGATCGGATATAGGCGTAAGTCGCGGTCCCAGTTGAACGGCCTCGCCCATTCCGCGTCGATGTAGGGGACTGGATAGTCCGGATTGGCATCCAAAAAAAGTTTGTATTGGCTGTTGGTCACTGGCGTGCGGCTGATATAGAAGCCACCCAACTCGATCTGTTCCGTCGGCAAGTCGCCGTAGTCGAACGGTCCAGCCGGTATTCGCACCAATTCGATCCGCGTCGCCTCGTTCAGATAACCGTCGGCTTCCGGGATCTCGCCCCGTGCGACCTGGGCATCTTCCTGCAAGTCGTCGGCGAACTCCTGCCCATACTGAACCGGATACAAGTCGCGCAGGGCGAAGTCCAGGATTTGCAGGTCGTTGCGCTGCGCCAGAAAGTGAAGCAGTGAGCGGGTACGCTCCTCTAACGTATCCCCATCGAGGTCATCAGGGTCTACCCCGATCTCGAACGCCAGCGAATCCAATTCGTTGATGTCCACGGTTTCTACCATAAAATCGAAGAATTCAGCTGTGGCGTCATCTTTATCCATCGGGGGTTCCATAATATACCTCCTACAGGCACCGAACCCTTGGGTGCTGCCGTCATCGGCCCCGACGGCGCCACCAGCCCCGTGCACATGGGCTCCTACGGCATCGGCGTCTCCCGGCTCGTGGGTGCCCTGATCGAGGCCAGCCACGACGCAAAGGGCATCGTCTGGCCGCAAGCCGTGGCCCCCTTCCAGGTCGGCATCGTCGACCTCCGCCCCGACGACGCGACCACCCACGGCCTCGCCATCGATCTCCACGACAGGCTCGAGCGGGCCGGCCTCGCCACCCTCCTCGACGACCGCGACGAGCGCGCCGGGGCCAAGTTCGCCACCATGGAGCTGATCGGCCTGCCCTGGCAGGTCACCGTCGGCCCCAGGGGGGCGAAGGAAGGCAAGGTCGAGCTCAAGTCCAGGCGGACCGGCGAGACGACCGAGCTCTCCCCCGACGCCCTCGTGCAGCGGCTGACTGTCTGATGCGTGAGGCCGAGCGCCTCGTCGCCTGGCGCTACCTCAAGCCGACCCGCGGCGAAGGCTTCATCTCCGTCATCGCCGCCTTCGCGCTCATCGGCATAGCACTCGGCGTCGGCACGCTGATCGTCGTCATCGCCGTCATGAAC
>JAWOHK010000234.1:0-6319 GCA_046485205.1 Chloroflexota bacterium
GTTCATGACACCTGGTCAATTGCACCGGTGATATACCCTCAAACCAGCACTGGACGGCAAAGCCGGGCTCGCCGGTCACCTGGATGAGCGTGTGTCTGCCCCATTGCGCCAGCCGTTCGACGCCCGGATTCTCGCCCAGCCTCTCGCGGCGTTCGGCGAACCAGCTCTCCCACTCGCCCGACGCCACGCGATCGCAGTCCCGGCAGGTTTCAGGCAACGGTTCGCCGGTGATCAGGCTTTGTAATGTCAGTACGTAAGCCGGTTCGGCATCATAGCAGTAGACCAGTTGGTCATTGATCACCCGGCAATTGACCCGGTTGCCATTCTCGAAATCGGCGGTAACGATGACCGTCGATGTCATCGTATTGACCTCGCCGATTCCCAGCGTAAAGTCGCCGTTAAGCCTGCCTTCTAACCCGCGCAGGGCGGCGAAGTTGACCCCGCCGGCCGTACCTAATTCCAGGAAATCGCCCTCGAATCCCTGCGTGCCGGTGATGCCCTGGTGGGTCAGGGCGATGGCCGTTGCCGCCGGATTGGCCATCACGCTCTGGGTGATCAGGCTGGACAGGAATACGAAGGGCAATGGCAGAACAAGGGCCAGCCAGGCCCGGCCGCTCAGGGTGCGCCGGCGACCGGCTTCGACAACCAGGTTTTCCAGCCGGTAGCCCTGGAGGATGCCCAGAACCCCCAGGACCAGAATAAGCAGCAGCCCGCCCAGAAGCAGCCCGGTATTGGTGCCGCCGAGGGTGTAAGGGAACACCAGTTTGCCCCAAAAACGCGGATCGGCCAGCCACACGACTAGCGTCCGGCCCTGAAAGGGTAGGTAACCGATTATATACATGCTCATGACGGCCATCAGAAACCACATGAAAACTGTGACGATCGGCCGTGCCAGACGGGCTGTAATCCAGCCGGTTAGCCCGCCGAGCAGGGTCACCGTGACAAGGCCGAAGAATAGAGTCGGCAGATAAAGCGGGACGGGCAAGCGCGAGACTCGCAACGCCTCCACACCCCACGCGCCAAGCCCCACGGCCAGGCCGATGAGTAACCCATTGATCAGGCCCAGTTGCCGGTAGGCGGGCAAGGTATTGAGATCAGGTGGGGAGAGGTCGAGATCTAGCGGCCGCGTTTCAGCCATAGGAAGCTTCCGGTCAGAATCAACAGAACCAACAAGCCCAAGCTTATCACAATCAGTTCCGTCGCACCTATTCCAAAACCGCGCATACCAAGTTGCTCCGGGGCCGGTGTTGGCTCCGGCGTGACCTGGGCCGGAACGACAGCGGCGGATGATAAGGGATAACTGATGAGCGTGTCCGCCGTCAGGTGCACACCATCCCAGACGCCGTGCTCCCGGGCTAGGTGGGCGACGATGGCCAGGTACTCTTCTTCGGTCAGATCGCCGGGAAAGAAGTAGGGCATGGTGACGCTGACATAGCGGAAGAGGCCATCCATCGTCTGAAACTTCGATAATGTACCCTCGCCGACAACGGCCGGTACAGCCGTCGGCAGCGTGAAAGCCGGGTCGTAAGGCCGGTCGCCGTGGCAGCCGCTATTCCAGCAGTTTTGGTCCTCAATAGGATATTGCGCCCGCCACTCATCGGTCAGACCTTGGCCCTGGTCGCCGTGGCAAGGCTGGCAATGGAGCCAGAACAATTGCGCGCCTTCGTCGGCCTGGTTGGGCGCTGGAACAGTGGGTGGGGCGGCCAGCCGGTCGATGGTGGGCGTTGCCCCAGGAACCGGAGTGGGTGACGGGCCGGTATCTGGCGTGGGTGTTGGAGCAGGCCCGCCACGCTCGATCTGAGCTGTGACTGTACTGTACAGGATTAACCACATCGCGCCGGCCAGAATCAAGGCTGTACCTATGGTTATGGTTCTTTGTGACATAATAACTGGTGCGCGAGATTCTTATCTCGCGTCATCGCAACTTAAAAAAGTTGCGTTACAAGTAAGAAGGCGGGCCAATTCTCATCGCCCGCCTTCCAATTGTTTGTAGTTAGGCGATTCATCGCCGTTACAGGGCGCTAATGCGCCTGACCGCGAACAATCAAGCTTTTTTCCCGCGCAATTTCGGATCCAGAATGTCACGCAGGGCGTCGCCGATCAGATTCCAGCCTAACCCGTAGAGAAGCAGCGCTACACCGGGAAAGACGATGATGTACCAGTGCTGGTCAAGCGACAGGATCCACGACCGGGCGAAGCTGACCACTTGGCCCCAGTCGGCGTAGCCCTCGGGCAGACCGATGCCCAGGAAGCTGAGTGCGGCGAAGGCCAACACGACCGCGCCCAGATCGAGGGAGATGCGGACCATCGTTGGGAACATGGCGTTGGGGATGACGTGCTTCAGCATCAGGTGGCTGTCTTTGGCTCCGCTGGCCCGCGCCGCCAGTACGTAGTCGCGCTCTTTCGTAGTCAGAATATCGCCGCGCAACTGGCGAGCATAACCGGTCCAGCCGAAAATGATCAAGGCGATCGTTGCCGGCCAGACGCTGCGACCGAAGAGAGGCGTTAATAGCGAGGCCAGGATCAGCGCCCCGGTAATGAAAGGAAAGGCGATAAAAATCTCGACCACGCGCATCAACGTTTCGTCGACCCAGCCACCATAGAATCCGGCCAGCGCGCCGATGAGCACGCCGATGATCGTCGCCGCGATGGTGACCACAAAACTGGCGAAAAAGGCCGTTCGCGCACCCCAGATAACCCCATACCAGATGTCATATTGTCCGCTGGTCGTACCCATGAGATGAACCCAGGAATCTTCTTGGGGCCAGATGTTCTGATACCACCAGGGCACGCTGATCGGCGTGTTGCGCCCCCATTCGCTCATCGGCGGCTGGGGTTCGGCCCGAAAGCCATCCCGCGGAATTTGCATTGGGTTGATTCCTGCTCGGACAGGTGGAGCCAGTACTGGCGCAAACAGCGCCACCAGCGCGAAGAAAGTCACCAGGATAATACCGGTCACCGATAACGGATTGGTGACGATGCCTCTAAGTAGGCGGGCCCATTCCGGTCCAATCGCCTTCTCCAGACGGGTGAGCTCGCAGAGTTCACCGCCCTCGACATCCACCGGACCTAAAACGACAGGTTCACTTGCTGCAGTCATGATTTTCCCTTTAATTTGTTAGCTCAACCGAACCCGCGGGTCCAGAACGGCATACATGACATCGACGATCAGATTGGCAATCACCAGCAAAACGGCCGTGAACAGGGCATAGCCGAGCATCGACAACGCGTCAAGGCTGACGGCCGCAGCTGCCGCCCAGGAACCGATGCCCGGATAGTCGAACACTGTTTCGGTAATGACGACGCCGCTCATCAGCCCGGCCAGCGTCAGCCCGGCGACAGTCAACACCGGGATGAGGGCGTTGCGCCGGATATGGCGGTTAACGACCATTTTCTCTGGAAGACCCTTTGCGCGGGCTGTGGTGACGTAGTCCTGGCGCATCTCCTCCAGCATCGCCGAACGCGTGACTTTCAGCAGGAGGGCGACCTGGATGACCATCAAGGTCATGACTGGCATGATCAGGTGGCGCAGCGCGTCGATAAAGATATCAAAACGCAGGTTTAACAGTGAATCGACGGTCATCATTCGAGTGTATTGGGTAAAGCCGGGCCTAAGGACCTCCTGGGCGAATTGGGTCGATAGTCGTCCGGGCTGAAACCAGTTGAGTTGGGCGTAGAAGACCAGCAGCAATAAAAGCGCGAAGACAAACGTCGGAAACGACCAGCCGATAATGGCAAAGACGCGGGCCACCTGGTCAAAGAGCTTGTTGTGATTCAGCGCCGACTTGACGCCCAGCCATATGCCAAAGCCGATGACCGGGATCATACTCAACAAGGCGAGTTCCAACGTGGCCGGCAAGCGACGGATCAACACGTCGAGCACCGGCTCGCGGCCGGTGCGCGAAAAGCCCAGGTCACCGCGCAGCACGCCGCCGACCCGATCGCCCGTGTCGCCATCGATCGTGCCTACCATCCAGTTCCAATACTGGACATAAAAGGGCTTGTCCAAACCGTAGCGACGGATAATGGCCTCGACCTGGCGCTCGTTTTTGGGGATGTCGCGCACATAGAGGGCCGAGCGCTCCACCGGCCCAAGAACCTGTAGCATGCCAAAGATCAAAATGCTGACGCCAATTAGAATAATGGGCATGATCAGCAAACGACGAATGATATAGGCAGTCATAAGCGATTTTCTCCGTCTATTCAACCCCAGGCGGGTAAGATGCTTTCCGCCAGGCTAAACCAGTTGATAACACGCTGTAGCAGGCGACTCAGAACTCTTTAGTCGGTCAGGCAATCTTGTGACAAAAGTCCGTTTCTAAAGAGCGCTCAGTCGCTCGTTCCAGCCTAGCCTCGAACCTGGTGAGCTTTCCGGTCGGAAAGCTCACCAGATTTCAATGCGTTACCTTGTGCGACCCGTAGAGAGCAAACATTTTTCTATGCTGCCTCTACAGGATCGCCTGGTGGGTCCCTTCATCCGCCCGCTTTTACTGGCCGGTGAGGGATATCCCATACTTGTCGGACGCGAACTGGCCGACGCGATAGTACCAGTCATTGACATACCGCTGCTGGTAGTGCGGGCCGGCGCGCTGCGCCAGGATGACGCTGAGGGCATCATCGTAGTACTGTTGCTGAAGGTCGAAGTAGATCGCCTCGCGCTCGGCCGGATCGGCGGCCAGCACTGCGGCGGTCACCATGTCCCGGTATTCGGCTATCACCTCTTCCGGCAGGCCCATGCGACCGCCGAAGGTACCGATAGTGTACGGCTGCACCCAGTTGTGCGGGTCGTGGATGTCCTCTACCCAGCCGCTGATGGCCACCGGCAATTGCGACACGCGGAAGGAGCGCAGGAAGGTCGGCCACGGCAGGCCGATGGTCTCGACCTGGTAGAGCGGGTTGATCGCCGCCAGTTCGGCCTGGAAAATCTCAGCGATGATCTGGCGGGTGGTATTGCCGGTGTTGAAGGCTATCTGGAAGCGGAAGCCGGTTTCTGGCAGCTGGCCATCCCAGGCTTCTTCAAGATAGGCCGCGCAGGCGTCCGGATCATAATCGTACGTCGGACCATCTTCATTGTAGCCGAGCATGTCGCGGATGATCGGGCCGTTGTTGCGCACGCCCTGCTCAAGCAACGCTTCAGCGATGTAGGTTTCATAATCGAAGCAAGTGGCCATGGCCTTGCGGACATTGGGGTCGCTGAAGAAATCGGGCGGAATGCCGTTGCCGTCCAGCTGACCGGAGCCGATGTAGGGCGAATCCGGGGCGATGTTCCAGGTCAGGAAGGCATCGGTGCGGGTGACGCTCGGCAGGCCGGGCCATTTCTGCAGCGGGCCGTTGGGGTTGTCGGGGTTGGGCTCGCAGGCGCCGGTCTCCCAGTCGCAGAACTCGCCGACCAGATCGTCCACCTGGGGCTCATTCTCCGGGGGCACGCTCACCCAGGCGGCGTCGCCGGCCTGCAGCGCGGCGAAGCGGGTGCCCCACTCACTGACGATCCGGTTGATGATCGTCTTGACCTCCGGCGGGCCGACCGGGTCGCCTTCCCAGCGGGGGAAGTCGCGCCAGTAATTCTCATTGGCGACCATGACCCACTCTTCACCAGGGGTCCAGTGATCGAGCATGAACGGGCCGGTGCCGTTGGCTACCGCGCTCAGCTTGGAGTTCTCGGCGCCGGGCGAGTAAAAGTCCTGCCAGGTGGCACAGTCACCGTCCCAGTCGCCCTGCTCAATGGCCCAATCCTGGTCGATTACCGAACCCCAAGTCTGGGCGATGGTGGCCAGGAACGGCCCCCAGGGCAGGACGTTATTGAAGGTCACGGTACCGGCGGCATCGTCGGCGACCACGCGGCTCTTGACTTCTTCACAGATAGCCGCCAGTTGTTCAGGCGAGGCATTGGCTTTTAACGCCTCGGCGTCGCCGGCGTAAGCGCCGTCTTCGATGGTTTCCGTGATGTCATGTGTCGCGGCGTAGCCCATGATCGGCTCGTTCAACAACCATTGCGGACCGTTGGGGTCGCTCTGCAACAGGCCGCGCTGGAAGCTGTAGGCCACGTCGCTGGGGGTCAGGTCCGCGCCGTTGTGGAAGGTGATGCCTTCACGGATATTGAAGGTGTAGGTCAAGCCATCTTCCGAAATGCCGCCGTTGTCGATGGTGGGCACTTCCTCGGCCAGCACGGGCACGAAGGTCGTGCCGTCGCGGTGGTTGTACCAGATCAGCGTCTCATAAATGTGCTGGATTGGGTCGCCGCTGGCCGTGTCGTAAGCCAAGGCCGGGTCCAGCGTATCAACGTCGCCGAAGACCTGGATGACCAGTGTGGTCGGGTCCG
>JAWOHK010000298.1:0-3568 GCA_046485205.1 Chloroflexota bacterium
GACCAGCTCAAGCAGTTTAATCGTACTGGCGCGGGTCGCTTCGGCGTCCGGGTCGCTATCGCCGTCCTGCTCGTCACGGGTAAAGCCCTCGCCGAAGGGTACAGCGTCAACCGTCAATAAAATCGCCCCCGTTTTGGGCAGCCGCACCAGCACCGATTGATGTCCCGGCACGTGCCCGCTCGTCTCAATCAGCTCCAGCCCCGGCAGCAGTTCCGTGTCCCCGTCCACCAGCCGAATGCGCTCCATTGGCTGGTCCCAATGGGGTCGAATGGAAGCATAACGTGGGTTGCTCGCCGCATCCAAATGATGCACACGCTGAACAACATATCGCGCCTTCGTGAATGCCGCGTGTCTTCCGGCATGGTCGCCATCATAATGCGTCGAAATGACTGTATCAATATCGTCTGGTTTTAAACCGATGCTCGCTAACTGCTCGATCACGTCCTGCCCATTCTCGAACTCCTGTGCATCTTCAGGGATGATCTCCGGTAGACCACTGTCAATCAGAATATTCTTGCCGTCACCCGTCTGCACCAGATAGCAAACAATCGGAATCTGGTATTCCGGCATGGACCCAACCTGCATCAGATATAAACGCTGCGGAGCAATTTGGCTCATAATCATCTCCTTATAATAACGGACCAACGGGGAAAATGGGTATTGATGATAAGACCACATTTCTGTAGGGGCAAGGCAGTGCGAAGCCTGCCTGCGGAACGCCTGCAAGCCGTTGGCTTTAGTTGGTTAGGCGATTTAAAGTGATGACAAGCAATAACCAACACTTCTAACCGGAAAGTTGCTTGTGGATTAGTGCGATTGCCCGTCCGATACCGTCCTCGGCGCGGATCGCCTTTCCCAACGCAGCCGCTCTCTGGCGCATCGCCTGATCATCCACCGCGCATCTAATACCGTCCGCCAGTCGCTCCGCGGTCAGCCTCCACTGTGAAATTGGCGACGGTCCAACGCCCAGGGCTTTCACACGTCGCCCCCAAAAGTACTGATCGCCCACGAACGGGCAGATAATCGTCGGTCGGCCCGCGCGCAACGCCGCCCCGGTTGTGCCCGCTCCACCGTGATGCACCACGGCCGCTACCCGGGGGAAGAGCCAGTTATGCGGCACGGCATCCACAACAAAAATATCGTCAGAGGCGTTGCTTACGGCCAGTCCTCCCCAGCCGGTTGCCAGGATTCCGCGCCGGCCGGCGAGTTTTAGCGCGTTGAGAACGATTTCCGTCTTGCGCACCCCTCCGTCCATGAACATGCTGCCAAAGCCGACATACACCGGCGGCGGACCTTGGCGCAGGAAGTTGACCAACTCCGGTGGGGGTTGCCAATCGGCGGGGCTATCCAGAAACCAGTAGCCGGTGACCACTGACGATTCATCCCAATCGGCCGGTCGAGGCAATATCGCTTCGCTGTAGGCGTACAGCTTCGTCACCGGCTTGCCGCGCAACATCGTTTCGCCCTTTGCCGGCGGCAAGCCGAGCACCTCCTTGCGCCATTCGCCAATTGGTTTCCGGTACAGGATTGGACCTAGTTTGGCGAACAATCGGTGGCTGAGTTTGTTGAGAGGACCTAAATTGCTGAAGGGGAAAAACGGGCTGGGAAACGCCTGAGTGGGCGAGTAGAGCGGGGCAGGGACAGCGGCGAAAGAGGGAACGCCCAGTTTTTCCGCGATGTGATTGCCGCCGAAAGCCGCCGGGTTGTAAATGAAAAGTTCGGCCCGGTGGGCGCTGGACCACTCATCCTCAAGCGTGTCCCGCGCCATTTCAACGTATTGCGGGATGAGACGCAGCGGGTTGCCAGGTTTTCGCGTCGCTGATTCATCGCTGGCTTTCCGAGCGACCTTCAGGAAATCCCCTCGCAGGGTGTCGTGTTGTAGGCCGTAATTCTGAACGAGCGGTTTGAACTCCTCCAATGTGGCAATCGTGACATCGTGCCCGGCGGCTTTTAATCCTAACCCCAGGGCGACATAGGGTTGCACATCGCCCCGCGTGCCAATCGTCACAATACAGGTTCGCATGGTCGCTACTCAAATCCGGAATTGAAATATTGGCCCGATGCACCCTTTTCTGCGTTCTTTTGGGCACATTTATCGGACATGACCGGCCTGATTCCGATAGACATCGCTCAATTCTACCTCTACGTTACAATCCAGACGGGATTTGGGGTTTAGGGTTGTTGGTGGACTCTAGAACGCTGCAGCGAATATGTGTGACATCAGAGCGGTTTCTGCTACCTGATGCCTAACACTGAAGTTGGATCAGGTTCTGGGAGAGCAGATCAAATAATTGGTCGATTATTTAATGAACAAATCCACAAAATAAAAACAGCCGTCCCGGTTTTTACGGGGCGGCTGTTCATACCGTTACAAATTAATGTACCTTAATGGATACGATTGCTACCAGCTATTACGGCTTCCGCCTTTATTGTAATCGTTGCGACGATTGCCACCGTTTCCACCTGCCGGACGCTCTTCGCGCGGGCGGGCTTCATTCACGGCTAGCTCTCGGTCATCAACTTGCTTGCCATTCAGCCCTTTAATGGCTGCATTGGCCGCGGAGTCTTCCATTTCTATAAATGCAAAACCGCGGAAACGACCCGTGTCACGATCGTTAATCAGAGCGATGGACTCAATAGTGCCAAACTCAGAAAACATCTGGCGAACCTGATCTTCTGTGGCCTGAAACGACAAATTACCTACATAAATCTTTTTGGACAATTCTAACTCTCTCTTTAAACTAAAAAAGGACCCCGAGGAATACCTTACCTCTGGGTCCGGCTATTAACTCCCAACAGTATACAGGATTCTTTTGGATAAAGCGAGGACCCACATTAAATGTGACCGTTTCATAAACGGTGAAAAAGGTCAACAGTCAAAACGCCGGGGCAAGTGGATATACCTGAGGTCGATTATTCGCAAAACCTAGGCGGCAAACAATCGAGCCAGCGCGGGGCTGTCCGGCGCTGCGCCTAGATAAGCCAATAACCGTGAGACATTGAGTACGGATTGTTGACGCTTATAAGTACGCATGGTGCGATAACGTTCTTTGATCCACCAGGCAATGACTCGCTCGCTGGCGTTGTTGGTGCCGTCTAACCGTTGGCCATCTGGACCACGCCAGACTTGGTCCAGGGTTAGCCGTTGCCAATGATTCCACCATCGTAACGAAGCCAGGCGCAGTCGATACCACATGGTAGCTCGTTGCCCGTCGGCCGGTGACGGCGCCGCCTTATATTGGCGATGTAATTGCCGCAGTTGGTCACGACCTGTGAGCGGCCGAAAGGCGATGAGCATCTGGGCATACTCCAGGTCCGCCAGGAAGTCATCCACCGTCACATTCATCCCTTCCGGCACCGGGTCGGGCCGTTGCAAGGCTTGTTCACCCAACTCGGCCACGATGCGGGCGACATTGCGATTGACATGGGCGCGGCAGAGGGAATGTCAGAAATTGTGTGTAACCAGAAATCGACTACAGTATAGCCGCGCAAGCGGCCGGAGGTTACACCATGACAAAACAAAAGAAACCAATAACACCGCAAGAGTATATGCCGACGGCGGAAGAAG
>JAWOHK010000328.1:0-21759 GCA_046485205.1 Chloroflexota bacterium
AGTCGATTCGGCGTTGGCCGCGCTGGCTCAGGTCGATGACATCAGAATTCTGGCCGCCCCCGGTCTTAACTTGGCCTATATTTATGAAGCAGTCACCGTTCATTGTGAAGCCCGGCGTGACTGTGTCGCCATTTTTGACGGCCCGGCCCGTCTTGATGATGAAGTCATGAACGTACTGTCCGGACGCAGCAGGGAGGCGGGCGGCTGGCGGATGCCGCCCTCGTCCGATGGGGGGTTCACCACTTTCTATGCGCCCTGGATTCGGGTCGTTGACCCGGCCGGCGCGACAACCCTGGTGCCGCCGTCCGGGCATATCGCCGGGGCCTGGGCGCGCAACGATGCCGAGCGGGGTGTTCACAAAGCTCCGGCCGGCCTGCCCTTGACCGGGGCTTTGGATGTCGGCCGCCATTTTACTACGGCCGAACAGGAATCCTTGAACCCGCGTGGGGTCAACCTGATACGTGTCTTCCCCGGGCGTGGCGTCCTGCTTTGGGGCGCGCGGACATTATCGCCCGATCCGGAATGGCGTTATGTCAACGTCCGTCGTTTCATGACGATGGTTATGAGATCGATTGCCAGCCAGACAAGCTGGGTTGTTTTCGAGCCCAACAACGAGCCATTGTGGGGGCGGCTTCGGGCCACGATCGAGAACTTTCTGATCGGGCTTTGGCGGGAAGGCGCGTTTCCCGGCGTACGCCCTGAAGAAGCCTTTTTTGTTCGCTGCGATCGGTCGACGATGACCCAGATCGATATCGATTCCGGGCGATTGATGGTTCTCCTGGGCTTGGCGGTGGTGCGGCCGGCTGAATTCACCTTGCTTCGTCTCACCTTCGCAGACGGTGTTTGGAAGTTAAGCTAAGCCTCTTTATTTTCCCCAAATTCTAGCTTTTCTGGTATGTTAGGGCTTGCTCTATGACCATAGATATCGCCCTCGTACTTGCTATCCTGGCTGCCGCCGTGGTTCTGTTCGTGACCGAACGGATCAAAATGGAGGTTGTGGCCTTGCTGGTGTTGGTCGCCTTGGCCGTGACCGGCCTGGTGACACCGGCCGAAGCCCTTTCCGGTTTCAGTAACCCGGCGGTGATCACCGTCCTGGCTATGTTTATCATCGGCGGCGGGCTGTCTCGAACCGGCGTGGCTAATTTGATCGGCCGGCAGATTATGCGGCTGGCCGGTGAGGGCGAAGGACGTCTCATCGCGATCATCATGATCACGGCCGCGGTGATGTCGGCCTTTATGAACAACGTTGGCGTAGCGGCCATGATGCTGCCGGTGGTCATGGACCTGGCCCGCCGCACGGGCAATTCGCCGTCGCGGTTGCTGCTGCCGCTGGCCTTCGGTTCGCTGCTTGGAGGGACGCTCACCCTTATCGGTACGCCGACCAACCTCCTGATTAGCGATGCCCTGCGCGAGAATGGTCTCACACCGTTCGGCCTGTTTGATTTTACACCGATAGGAACGATTCTCACCATTGGCGGGGTCCTTTACATGGTGGTTTTGGGACGGCGTTTATTACCGACGCGCATCCCCGCCGCCAAGGCCGGTGAAGGCAAGGATACGGACCTGGGCGATGTCTACGATCTACAAGAACACCTTTCAATTCTCCGCATTCCGGAGGATTCGCTGCTGGCCGGCAAGAATCTGGTTCAAAGCCGCCTGGGCACGGGGCTGCAAGTCAACGTCGTCGCCATCTTGCGAAACGGCCAGACAGAGTTAGCGCCAACTCCGGAGGCGGTTCTGCGCGGCGGCGATCGATTAGTAGTCCAGGGTAGGTCGGATTCCCTCGAGGATTTGCGCCGCTTGCAGTACCAATCGGTTGAAGAAGAAGCGCTCACTGTGAACCGGCTGGTTGGCGATGATATCGGGGTGGTGGAGGCGAGCCTGTCACCGCGTTCTGATTTGCTCGGTCAAAGCCTGTTCGAGAGCGACCTGCGCCACAAGTTAGGCGTTACCGTTCTGGCCATTCAAAGCCGTGAAGCCCTGCGCCGCACCAATTTTCAGAATATCTCGCTTCGGGCGGATGATCGCCTGATCATGCTGGGAGACCGCGAACAGTTGGCCGGTCTGAAGGAACACGAATATTTCAATCACGTGCGTCCGGTAGATGCCGATGAATTGACCAACGTCTATCAACTGGACAAAAGGTTTTTGGCTTTGCAGGTGATGCCTGAATCAGCATTGGCCGGCCGGTCACTGGCCGAGAGCCGCCTCGGGGATGCTTGGGGGTTGTCGGTTCTGGCAATTCAGCGCAACGGGGAGACCCGGATCATGCCTGATTCAGGTGAGATGGTGCAGCCTCACGACACCTTGCTTGTCCAGGGACGCACCGAAGACCTGCAGACGTTGCGTGGGCTGCAAACGTTAGAGCTTGAGCCGCAATCGCCGGCCGATCTGGCGGCGTTGGAGTCGGCCAAAGTGGGCCTGGCGGAGGTCGTATTATCTCCTCACAGCCGGCTGGTTGGCCAGTCATTACGACGCATTAACTTTCGTGAGAAATACGATCTGAGCGTGGTGGCAATCTGGCGCGGAGGTGAGGCATATCGCACCAATCTGCGCGATATGCCGTTGCAATTGGGGGATGCTCTGCTGGTATATGGCACGCGCAATAAAGTAAACCAGTTGGGTAGCGAGCCGGATTTCCTGGTGCTAACCGAAGCGGCCCAGGAGCCGTTGAGATTGGAAAAAGCGCCGATCGCGGCGTTGATCATGCTCGCCGTTTTGATACCGGTCGTCATGGAGTGGTTGCCGATCGCGATTACCGGACTGATGGGCGCGACATTGATGATGCTCTTCGGCTGTGTCACGGTCGAGGAAGCATACCGGTTCATTGATCTAAAAGGCATTTTCTTGATCGCCGGTATGTTGCCGCTCGGTATCGCCATGGAACAAACAGGGGCGGCGGCCCTGGTGGCCGAAGTCGTCATTGGTTCGCTTGATAGTTATGGTCCGTACGCGGTCATCATCGGTATCTTTTTATTGACGACTGTTGCTACCCAGTTTATTCCCAGCGCGGCGGTGGCGGTATTGATGTCCTCAATCGCTTTGAGTTCGGCGGCGAGCCTGAATCTATCTCCTTATTCTTTGATGATGCTCGTAGCCATGGCGACGTGTGGCACGTTCCTGAGCCCTATTTCGCATCCGGCCAATGTAATGGTCATGGGGCCGGGTGGTTACCGCTTTTCCGATTTTACGCGCGTCGGCTTGTTGCTTTCTCTGGTGATGCTGATTCTGTTGCTGATCTTTTTACCGATTTTTTGGCCCCTCTAAGCAGTGCGCGATTAACCACCGCATACTAAATTTCTTTGATCTTAGCCGGTTGCCCCGCGTGCCAGGCGACTTTTTCGTTTTCTTATTGACATCTTCGACATCTCCCGTCTATACTGATTGAAGAGCGAGTTCAGCAGCGACCAGACATCAAACCGATTTCCTTCGACCCACGCGCCTTTCGGCCGCCTGTTCCACCTCATCTTGCATCGGTCACGAGTGGTATGTGGCTGTTGGAAGGCGCTGTTGGAAGGTGGACCCATCCCAGCGCTGGAAACAAACACAACTGCATGGAGGTGCCTATGGCAAACCATTTCTGATAATCCGATAATGCCTACCCCCGATTTTTGATTAACTGTAATTGCATCACAAAGGATAAGGAGAACCTAAATCATGCACGGACCACGACGTTTTACCGTTTTTCTCTTAATAGCGCTCTCTCTAGTAGTATTGGTACTCAGTGGGTGTGGTGTCATCCGTCTCACGCCCCAGATGAGCCACCAAGGCCGTTTGCTTGATGCCAGCGGTAACCCCGTCCCCGACGGCGATTATGAGATTGTTTACCGCCTGTTTCATGTTGCAACAGGTGGAACAGCGGTTCATACCGAAAACCGAACTGTTGCCGTCCAGGATGGCTTATTTACGACCGATATAGGTCTATCAGCGGCAATCGATCCGACACTCTTTTCCCGGGCCACTTGGCTGGAAATTGAAGTTGACGGCGAGACACTAACTCCTCGGCAGCGCTTACAAGGAGCGCCGTATGCCTTCAGCCTGACCTCCGGGTCCGTGGTTCAGGGAGCTGAAACCATTGACCGGGATTATGCGGGGCAGCAAGATACCGGCGCTGCCTTAACCGTTTGGAATACCGACGGCACGGTTACCGGCGGCAATGGTCTGCTGGCGGTTAATCAGGCAAGCCCAACAGAATCGGCCGACCGTGAAAAGACCGCAGCGTTACAAGCCCGCGCGCTTGGCTCAACCTATGGAGCCATTATCACCTCACAAAGCTATCGCGGCCTCTTCGTTAGGAGCGCTCCCACCTGGTATGACGCCTACTTCATGGGTGATGTCGGCATATTTGTCAATGGCAACTGCACCGGTTGCGCCATGGCATATTTCGCCCAGAATGCAGGCAATGTTCCGATTGAATCCGGCGATTTTGTGGCAGTCGTGGGCGTGGTAGCTGATCCAGACCTGAACACCCCCGTTATGCAAGTGCGCAAGGCTACGGCCGCTGACGACGTGGTGATAGGTGTCTCATCGAGTGCGGCAACGCGCGACCCAGTCGGCGAAGTTAATGGCGTGATTACCGGTGGATTTAATCTGGCGGAAGGTCCCGCTCCGGCCGGTGGTTACCTGTCGGTTGTGGTCCAGGGGCTCGTACAAGCTCGTGCAGCCAATAATGGCGTCCAACCCGGCGCATACCTGACCGCGGGCACGGACGGTGCTGAGGTCTCAGCTGCCGACGGTTTCACTCGTGCCCTCAGCACTGTGGACGGCGACGGCTTGGTTTGGGTCATGCTAAGCGGGCAGTAGGAGGCGCGCCATGCGAAAACGATCACGCATTGTAATCACCGGTTTGCTCGTGTTGCTGCTCCTGTTTGTAGGGGCGGTGGTGGCCGCGCTGGCCGCACCAGCCGCGCCCACCAATTTCGATCTTTCCTGGCAGGTATTGGCCGGCGGCGGATCGACTATGAGTAGCAGTTCTTTCATGTTGATGAGCACGACCGGGCAACCGGTCGCAGGCCCGGCATCTAGCGCTAGCTATAGCCTGATGAGTGGCTACTGGCAGTCGTTCCAGGAATTGGTCCGGACGATCCTGTTGCCGATCATTCTCGGCTAATGACTCAATCAGATTCCGGGTTATTTTGATAATACCCGGTATTTGACGATTAATAACGCGCAGGTGACGCCGATAATAGTTCGCAGATAATCGCAGATGGAATAAAGAAATTCTTGTCAGCGATAATCAGCGCTAGATCAGCGTCACCTGCGTTCTATTTTTCTACTGACCCGCTCTCCGACCATCGGCTAAACTAACATCAGGGCCACGCCCCAAATAGGCGCGCGTCCCGCGATTGTCTTCAACGTTCTGGAAATTCGGCTGCTGGGGGATTTCGCGATCTTGCAAAACGGAAAACCATTGCCGGATTTGGACTCGCCACGCTTGCAGGCCTTCCTCACTTATCTTATTCTGCGACGCGATGCCCCGCAACTACGCCGCTACCTGGCCTTCCAATTGTGGCCTGATTCGACCGAAAGCCAGGCCCGAACCAATCTTCGCAACCTGCTTCACCGGTTGCGCCGCCACTGGCCACAAGCAAGCGATGCGCTCGAAATTACGAACAAGAGTCTGCAACGGCGGCCATCTTATCAAGCCACAATCGGCGTAGTGGAATTTCAGGAGGCGTTGGCCGTAGGAGACATCGGGCGTCTATCTGCCGGTCGTGATCCTTTAAATCGCTTTGACCTGGCAGGCGGAGCGGACACTCGTTCGCCTGCCTGTCAGGTTCCCACCGGGCTTTCCGGAGGTGTCAGTCCGGCTCGACCGCGCGTCGCCATCATCACAAACAATGCGACCATCCCCGCCAGCACCAGCACGACGCTGATCAGGTACCAGTTCAACAATCCGTTGGGAAAGTCACCTGGGTTCAGGACCGCGGCGATGACCACCAGCACGTGCCAGATGCCGATAGCCTGGAGCCCGACCGGCCAGGAACTCCAGCGGGATTCCCGGCCGATGACCAGCCCGCCAACGCCCAGCAGGACGAACCAGCCGCCCATGATCCGTGCCGTCAGTGGTGTCAATTGCCACGGCCAGAGGGCGATGACCCGCTCCGGGGCGACGAAAGCCAGCACGGCAAAGCCCAGCAAGACTACCCCCAGCCCGATCAGCGCCCAGCGCGCCGCCACCGGCACCACCTGGTCACCCGGCTCCGGCGTGCCCGGATCGGTCACCCGGTTGCGCCACCACACGAACGGCACCAGAAAAGGCGTGACGACATAGAGCACCAGCCAGATCTGGAAGGGCAGGTGGCCGAAGTCAAATCGCTCCCAGTGAAGAGCGGTGGCCAGCAACATGCTGATGGTGAAGGCCGTCACCGGGGCGAAACCCGGTGCGACTCGATGCCAGCGCTTGCCCCAGATGGCATTGAGGAAGAGCCATGACCCGCCCAGGTAGCCCGCGCCCATGAATGCGGCCGTCATGTTGGGCACGATATCCCAGGCGAAGCGCTCGCCGGATGTCTCCGGCATGAAGTATAGAATGATGAAGGCCAGGACAAGAAAAGGCACAACCACGGCGGCAACGATGCGCGTGAACATGAAAATGCGATCATCTCGGATGGTATCCACGACTCACCTTCCTATTATTGCCATGGCGACAAGGTATTGAACAATAAATTTCACACCTTAAAATGAAATGGTGGCGTATTGTAGCGATCATTCCCGATTCTCCCAAAACTAATTACACGCTAGGATCGTTAGGAGGACGACTCACGCACATTGTCCATGGAAACGTAGATTCCGATGGTTGTGGGTTCATCGTTGCCCACCGGGGAGCGGGTGTATCTGCCCGGCCGGGGCGATCACCGCCATAGCTTCATCAGCGAGGCTGATGTTGCCAAACTCATCCTGGCCCTGATCGAGGATACCACTATGTACGGCCGGCCGGTTGACTTGGTCGGCCCTGCGGTGTTCAGCGGGACTCAAATCGTGCAGGCGATCAAACAACGAACCGGCAAATCACCAGCCATTCACTACCAGCTGCCGGGCTTGCCGGAAGCTCACCTGTTGGAAGAAGTGGCAGCGCTCATTAATGCCTATGAGACCAACGAAGACGAACCGAATTCACCATTGCTGGCCTACAACTACGGGCTCCGCCTGACTACTTTGCCGGAGTATATTGATCGGGTGTTTGTGCACAAAGCCTGGCCAGTGAAGCCGGGTCTGGATGTTTGACTATTGCCGTAGGGGAGTGAAGATCACTGCCAGCGACAGCGCTACGTATTTGTGAAAATTCCCACAACCACGGCCGCGGAAACCCGTACAGGTTAGTAGTATGCCTATGCAGGTCTGTTAGTCAATTGGAGGATTCCTGTGGCCATCCAACTTTCAGCCGAACAGGTTTGGCAGGTGATCGAAAAAGAATTGTTTGCCGTCCTGGGTATGGTAAACGCGGAAGGTGAAGCTCGAACTGTCGGGATTGTCTACATCGTCCGCGACCACAAGCTCTACATCGCCACCGGCGCCGATACCTGGAAAGCGCGCCACGTGGCCGCCAACCCCCACGTCTCATTGACCATTCCAATCGCCAAGCGTATCCCCCTGATGTGGTGGATCAAGATTCCGCAGGCGACCATCACCTTTCCCGGTACGGCTCTGGTATATCCCGCAATCGAGGCTTCGCAAGACATCCTGCGAGCAATTTTTCGCGAGGCCGGCACGCCGGAGATGATCGCCGAATCTTGCCTTATTGAAGTAACGCCAGAGAAGGAGTTCATCACCTACGGCATCGGGATTCCGTTGATGCAGATGCGTTACCCGGAGAAAGCGCGCGGCCGCGCGCCGGTGGGTTGATTCTGCCAAAAGACCGTGATTTGTGAAAGAACCGTCACTTAGCCCTGTTCCGCCTGAAAGAAAGTCTATTGGTCCTTTTATTAAATGAGCGTAGGATCGAGTGACCGACCAGTCGGGCCTTGGCGGCCGGCTTCTTCCCGGACATGTAGCGCAATTTGCCGAATTACGCTACGGCGATCAATTGCTCATATGAATGGGGCGTGGGTGCACGTAAGATTTCGGGAGAGCAACCGGAATAATCGAAGAAATCCAGCATCGAAGGAGAAATAATATAACTCTCTCTGATAGTATCCAGGAATTATCCAGTTCATCATTGACCGGAGTACCCTTCGCCACGGTTGACTTTCTGGTAATCGCTGTCATGAGCCGGGTGGTGTTCGTTTCGCTGGCGGGTCTCAATCGCGGCATCATCATAGCAAGGGCCAACGCATGAAATCAATACACGACGCCGGATACTTTGCTTGCGGGTTGCCCTTCAACCGCCTTGGCCAGGGTCCTGAACCGCTCCTGGCAATCCCGGGCTTGATGTTCGAGAACAAGCCGATGACCGGCACTTTTGAGCGTATGTCACTCAGCAATCTCAAGTTCCTCGGCGAAGGTTACACGGTCTTCGTCGCCGGCCGCCGTCCGGGCATGACTCCAGGCTGTCAGATGGGCGACATCGCCGCCCAGTATGTCACGCTGATTCACGAGGAATTCGGCCGCCCGGTGGATGTTGTCGGTACATCGACCGGGGGCTCCATTGCTCTGCAATTGGGCGCCGACCACCCTGATTGGGTGCGCCGGTTAGTGGTCCATTCCAGCGCTTACTCCCTCGGCCCACCGGCCAAGGCATTGCAACTGCAGGTCGCGGAGCGGGCACGGCGCGGTGATTGGGTGGGAGCCTGGAAACCGCTGGTTGCCAGCGTCCTGCCGCCCCGATTGGCCGGCCTGATCAGCGGGCCGGTCGCCCACTTGCTGGCCTTCAGCGCGCCGGACGACCCGTCAGACCTGATCACCACCATCGAAGCCGAGGACAACTTTAACATGCGCGACCGGCTGGGCGAGATCGCCGCCCCTACGCTGGTGATCGGCGGGGAAGAAGACCCGTTTTACTCGCCGGAGTTGTTCCGTGAGACGGCCGCCGGGATCCCCAACGCCCGGCTCGTCCTCTATCCGGGGATGGGCCACCCGGCGAGTGGGCCAAAGTTCCGGCAGGAAGTTCTGGCTTTCCTCATCGGCGGTTAGTTGTATCACCGGCAATCTCAACCTGAATCCTAATCTGGAGATCACTGTCCGGCCAACCGCGGCGGCGCTTCCGGGCAGTTCTCTGCCTGCAGGTAGCGGCGGCACTCCTCCGGCCGCCACCAGCGGCTGAGCTTGTCCCCCGCCAGCGCTACGGCGTCGGTGGTGTTCAGCGCCAGAACCCGCACCACGCCGGCAACGTCAGCGGCATAGAGCCAGCGGCCGTCGGGGCTGACGCGGGCTGACCAGAGAAACGGTTGGGCTAACGTCAGTTCCTCCTCGCCGTCGGCGGCCCGGCGCAGGCGCATCGGCACCTCACCTGTGGTTATGAAATGTTGACCGTCAGGGGTAAATGTCACTGTTCCGATATGGTCCGCCCCATCTACTACAGTATAGAGATTTTCGCCGCTAGCCATGTCCCAGGCTTTAATGATGCCCCGCGCGCCGCCGGTTACCAGCATTTGGCTGTCAGGGCTGAAATCGAGCCCCCAGACGCGGATTTCATGGCCTAACAGCTCATATACCAGCGCGCCGGTGGCCGCGTCCCACACCCGAACCGATGTATCGTCCTCGTCACTGGTCGTGGCGATATACCGTCCGTCGGGACTCCAGGCCACGCTGTGCAGGCTGTCGGTGTGTCCGACGAGGGTCATGAGTTGTTGCCCGCTGTCTGCATCCCAGATGATCGCCAGCCCGTCTGCCCCGGCCGTCACCAGCCGCGTGCCGTCGGGGCTGAAGTCCACGTCCAACGTGCCGGGGAACAAACCGCCGGCCAGACCAGACCCATGCCCGCTGAATGAGGTCAATAAAGCACCGTCGGGCATCGACCAGGTACGAATGACGTTGTCAGTTCCGACTGTAGCCAACTGCCGGCCGTCGGGGCTATAGGCCAGCCGGTAGACCGCGCCGTATTCACCCGGCATCAGGTGCAGTCGCTCGCCTGTCGCCAGGTCCCAGACCGAAGCCGGGCCGCCGGCGTTGCCCAAAGCGATCTGCCGCCCATCAGGGCTGAGTTCCAGATCAAAAACGGCCGGATCCACTGATAGGGTCGCCTGTTCGCCTAGCGGGGAAGGGCGCGCATCCCAGACACGGAGGATGCCGCTCCGATCCAGTGAATATAATTGCCGCTCGTCGGGGCTGAATGCCAGGTCATCGATTGGCGCGGCATGTTGGGCCAGAGTCAGCCGGTGGCTGCCAGATGCAGTATCCCAGATGTTAGCGACACCTTCCTGGCCACCGGCGGCTAGTGCTGAGTGGTTGCGACTGACGGCGAAATCGCGGGTCAAATTGGTATTACCCGGTAACGTTTGCAAAGGCCGGTCGGGATCGGCCAGATCCCAAATGTCTACGCCCCCCAGATAACCGAGAGCCAGTCTGTTGTCGCCGATGAATTCGACATGTACCAAGTTGCCGAACGCATGAAATCCTGATGACCCGTCGATAACGGCCACCGGTTCCGGCGACTTGTCACCGGTAACTTCCGCCACATCCCAAACATTAACAAGGCCGTCGCGGCCGGCGGTGGCCAGGAATTGACTCCCTTCATCGAAAGCTACATCGACGGCTGCAGCGCTCAGGGTCTCGATAGCCGGTAACTGGCGGGCAGGGACGACATCCCATACATCTACCCGACCGTCCTCGAAGCCGGCGGCCAGGAATCGTCCGTCGGGGCTCAGCGCGAGCGGCGACGAGTTGTCGATTGCTAGAGGAATCTTGATCGAGGGAATGCTCTCACCGCCGGGTAGACGCCATGTTTGAACGGAAACCCGGTTTAGCGCGGGATCGGTGCTCACCAGAGTTAGGCTGTCACCGGCCTCGTTAAAGGTGATTTGATAATGATCAGATGTTGGTTCATCGAAGGGCAGAGTTTGCAATGCCGCGCCGTTGGTCGCATCCCAAATGGTTATATGCGAGTCCCCAGCCGTGGCCAGGCGTGCGCCGTTCGGATCGGCAGCCATCAGCGCACCGAAGTGTCCTAACGCGCCGGTTGGGAAGCCGATGATCGTGCGGGTTGTTTGCAGTGCTTGGTGTAACGCTTCCTGGGCCTCTTTAGTGTCGGCGCTCTCCAGGGCTTGTAGGGCCAGCAACATGCTCAATTCCGGGTCGACGTCCAGGGCGTTGTAGGCTGCCTGGGACAACTCGCGAGAGGTTGCCAGCCGGGAATTGGTGATGGCTTCGGCCTCGCGTGTGGCCGCCAGATGGGCGTTGGCCAACGCCTCCATCTCCCGGGTGGCGGCGATATTGGCGTTCCGGTCGGCTTGCCGGGCGAAAGTAAAGACCAGCACGAAGGATACCGCGGCTAGTAGTAAAGCGGCCGATAGCAGCACAGCCAGACGCCGCAAGCGAGAGGCGGCTTTGGTTTGTTCGGCCGCCCGTTGCGTCTCTACCTCGGCCAGCGACCGGGCGGTCTCCAATTCTTTCCGCCGGCGGGCTTCTTCGGTCACCCGGCGGGCCTCGCGTGCTTCCAGGCTCAACCGTAAAAAAAGATGTTCTTCCTCGGTGAGGGCCACCTGGTTATCGGCCAGCGTCGCCAGCTGGTCCAGGCGGGATTGGCGCAGGAGATAACCGTCGTTCCGGCCCGCTTCCAGCCACTCGGCTGTGGCCTCGGACAACAGGCGGCCGAGGCGAATGGTCGTGCGATCAGCATCGAGCCACGAAGCCAGCCGCGGCCAGGCCTCCAAAAGTGCTTCGTGGGCGATCTCCACCGTCGATCCGCGGGTAACCCGGTCATTATCGAACGATAACAAGCGTGACCGGCCAAACTGCTCGATGGCCCCCAGAATGGGAGGCGGCCCTATCATTGCCTCCTCCTCACCGGGCAGTTCGAGTGTTGTCAATTCACCCAGTAACACCCGACGCTTGGTTACTTCCAGGCCGCCGCCCAGGGTTACCAGCCGCGAGAATAGCGCTCGCGTGGTTTGTTGTTCGGCCGGACTCAACCCATTGTAGACTGCCTCGGCGCGGGTGCTCAACGCCCCGCGAATGCCGCCAATCCGGTCATAGATTTGCCGGGTAATCCGGTCGCCCTCACGATTAGAGAACATCTCACACAAGGAATATTGCAGCAACGGCAGCGCGCCGGGCTGCTCCCGAATGTCATCGACCATCCGGCTGACCAGATCAGGATCGACGGTAATGCCGACGCGAGCTGCCGGCAAGGCAATAGCACGGGTCAGTTCTTCCGGTGTCAGTGGAATGACAACCTCGGTCCGGTCCCGAATTAACTCACTGAATCGGGGATGGAGCAGGGGCCGATTGTAGTAATCAGCCCGCAAGGTGATGATGACCCAAAGATGGCAATGGATGTCGGTCAGCGCAGTGACCAGACTGTCAAGGTAGCGGGCGGCAACCCCAGGCTCATCGACCAGGGTAAACAGTTCTTCAAAATGATCGATAACCAGGAGAAGCTCGTTGCCGGTTTCAGCCGGAATCAATTGCCGGGCGCTCTCTAATAAGCCGCGTTCGTCAGACTGGAGGCGTTCTTGCAGCCTATCTACCGGATGTAAGGCCACCCGCTGCAAGGCGGCGGCCAATTCCTCAAAGGGTTGAGTGCCGATTGCCGTCTCGATGATAAACCAGTTCTGGGATCCGGATATAGCTCCGCGCCGCAGAGCGGGGAGCAAGCCCGCCTTAACCACCGATGACTTGCCGCTGCCGCTGGGGCCGACGACCGCCAGAAAACGTTGTCCCGACCCGGCTTCATCCAGCCGATGGATGAGTTTGGCGGTCATCGCCTCGCGGCCGTAGAATAATGCGGTTTCCGCTCCGGAGAAGGCCAGCAGACCCATATAGGGATTGCGCAGGGGCAGGAGAGGTTCATCGACCATCGCTAGGCCGGTGTCCGGCAGAACGGCGGCTTGTAACGCCTGGGCAAACGCCATGACATCGGAAAATCGATCGGCCGGTTCTTTGGCGGTGGCTCGTTGTAACACAGCGTCGACCGCGGGCGATAATTCCTGGCGCAGGTCGTGAACCAACGGCAACGGATCGTTCAAATGCTTTTGAATCAGTTCCACTAACGAGTTGGTTTGGTAAGGTGTTTGACCGGTGAGAATTTCGTAGACCACCATCCCCAGACTATATTGATCACTGAGGGAGGTGACTGGCTCGCCTTTCACCTGTTCGGGAGAGAGGTAGTCGGGCGTGCCTAGGAAAATATCACGGCCGTTTTGTTCCTCGTCGATGAGTAAAAGGCGGGCGATCCCGAAGTCAGTGAGATAGGCGTTTGTGGCCTCGTCTAAAAGGATATTGCCCGGCTTGACATCGCAATGGATGATGCCGTGATCATGAGCTTCCTGAAGCGCGGAGGCTACTTGGTTCAGCAACTCGATGACGCGCGTAATCGATAACCGGCCTTCAGCCACTTTTTGTCGCAGATTGCCGCCTCGCACGTAACGCATGACCAGATAGGCGCCGCCCGGCTCACGCCAATAATCATAGAGGGGGATGATATGCGGATGTTCTAGTTTGGCGATGATGCGGGCTTCCGCCTCAAAGCGACGAATGAAATCGGTGTTGTCGGCGAAGCGAGCGGCGATGACCTTCACGGCCACGTCGCGATCAACGGCCGTTTGCAGAGCGCGATAGACGACAGCATGGCTCGACCGGCCTAATTCCTCGTGCAATTCGTAGCCGCGTACCGGCCGGCGGTCAACCCCGTATGAAGTCAGTTCGCCGGTACGGACCTGATCGACAAGGTTAAGCGTCTCCGCGCCGGGCGGAAGCTGGAGGTCCTGGCGCAGAAGCACACGATAGGCCTCAAAATGACTGACAGCCTCGTTGCGCCGTTCGCTGCGAGCCAATGTCTCGATAAGGCGCCGATTGGCGGCTTCGTGGAGGGGGTCGATGGCCAGCTGCCGCCGAATTAAGGATTCGGCGTGTTCATAACTTCCAGAGATCATGGCTTGATCGACCAGTTGATCCAGAACCTCCATAATACCGCGCCGGTACGTTTCGCGGCGACCAATTGTCCATTCTTCAAACAATGTGCTGTAGGCGAGGTAAAAATCAGCCAGGAAGTCGCCCCGGTAAAGGTCGATTACCTGGTGTAGTTCTTCTACGCTGGGCTCGATGCGATCCAGGAGTTCTTCCAGCCGCCAGATATCAACTTGCACAGCGGCGTCGGGATTCAGTTGCAGAAAATCCCGCTCACCCAGGATTAGAGGAACCTGCCCATGGTCATCGCGAGAGTCAACCTCGGCAATGACTTGGCGCAACAGATAAAGATTCTGGCGAAGATTTTGTTGGGCCGACGCCTGGGGCAGATCGGGCCAGAAGAGCGACATCACGTGTTCGCGCCGGTGGCGTTCCGGCTCAGCGGTCAGGTAGATCAATATCGCCTGGGCCAACCGGGTGCGAAATGTGGGAGTTGGGTGGCCATCCAGCCTTACCCTGAAGTCCCCTAAGAGTGAAAGCGATAGCTGCGCCACAATATTACTCTTTCAGCCGAATTAATCGATTTTTGGGAATTAATAAGTAACTCAATACGAATCACTACAGTCTATCAGAAAAGTCGACGGAATTACAGGCCTAAACGGCTTGTTAGTGTTCATGATTGACGATTTATTGACGCTGAATGACGGATAGTTGATGTCAGTTTGACAGATTGGTGATGGTCGTCTGGGATACTGACATTGGTCAATGAAATTTCGAGTTGGTCAATGAAGGTATAAATTGGAGATAAAAGATAAGTATGAATAGTTTCAATCAGGACCTCATGAAGCAGATGGTTAGCGATCATCAAGGAGAGTTTAGGCGTGAAGCCGAGAACCAACGAATGCTGCGGGACCAGAAGGAGGTCCAGGCCGGGAAGGGCGTCAACTTCGCTAGTGTCCTGCGCCGGTTGTTCGCCGGCCTGACTCGCCCAGGTATGTCTCGGCACCAACACCGACCATAACCCCTGATTCCAACCATTGATGGACAGTAATAGACGTGGAGGATACTAAAGAGCGATCCTTTTCGCGAAAACCCCGTCTAGAGGAAAATAATCGGCTACCAAAGTCATTTGTTGACGATTTGTTGACGGTCGTGTGGATAATAGAAGTACCAGTTTGAGGGAGTTCCAGTGTAATAAGGATGAGCCGCCTGCTTAATATTTAAGCACGGGCGGCTCATCCAATTCCCTGACGGCAACGCCGCCAGTCGCGCTCTGATCCGATTCGACTGATTGTCGCCCCTCGCCTCACAGGTCGCCAGGCTGATGAGGACGATTCGCAATACCTTTCGGAACATGGTAAAAACCTCTCTTTTTAATGCACGCAATGCACTTATGAAAGGCAAGTGACTTTAGTCATACTCGCTCCATTCGAACCTCAACTGCAAAGCGCTTTGCGTCACGCGATGATTCCCGCCATAATCTCCATACAGAGGCTGTCCCATGAAAATATTTGCGCTTTACAACATCAAAGGGGGGGTCGGCAAAACCGCCGCGGCGGTGAACCTGGCCTATCTATCGGCGCGGGAGGAACGGGTGACGCTGTTGTGGGACCTGGACCCGCAAGGCGCGGCATCCTACTGCCTGGGCGAGAAAGGAAAGCTCAAAGGGGGGAGCAAGGCATTGCTGCGGGCCAAGCGGCTCGACGGAGACCTTATCCGTCGAACAGCCTATGACCGGCTCGACCTGCTGCCGGCTGATTTCTCTTATCGCCACCTGGACTTAGCCCTGAGTGAGGACAAACGACCCGAGCGTCGTTTCCGTAAGCTATTGGAAAATCTGGATATGGATTACCATCACATCTTTATTGACTGCCCGCCGGGCATCACCCTGACATCGGAGAGCATGTTCGAGGCGGCCGATGTGCTGGTTGTGCCGGTCATTCCGGCAACCCTGTCATTACGGACGCTCGACCAGATCGATGGTTTCCTGAAGAAGGCCGAACTCGAACACCTGAATCGACTGGCATTCTATAGCATGGTTGACCGGCGGAAGGGACTTCATCGTCGATTGGTTGACCTTCGCCACGACCACGATTTTCTCTTCTCGACCATCCCCTACGCCAGCGATGTCGAGCGTATGGCCGAACAACGCGCGCCGCTGATGAGCTATGCACCAAAATCGAGGGCGGCGCAGGCTTACGAATCACTCTGGTCAGAGCTGAAACAAGTCATTGCGTGAACGATAAACTTTCTAGTCGGGACGAGAAAAGGTTGCGCCATCTCGAAGAATCTCTCTGGCGCGAAGAAACCCGGTTTGATATCGTCTACATGGAGGAAATTCTGGCCGGTGATTTTTTTGAGTTCGGTCGTTCTGGCCGCGTATATAGCCGGGATGAGACCCTTGCCGTTTCCCGGGAGCCCTTTGAAGCCCGTTTGCCGCTTATCGATTTTACCGTTCGCGCCTTCGGTGTTGACGTCGTACAGGTGACTTATACCAGTGAGGTCACCTATAACGGCGTAATCGAACGCGGCCGCCGGAGTTCCATCTGGTCAAAAACTGCGGACGGGTGGGAACTCCGGTTTCATCAGGGGACGAAGTTGTCGTGATCAACTGCGATAGGAATAAAAAACCGGATTTTTCGGGAAAACCCGGTTTTGTAAGCGTCACCCGTCAGGTTTATTGGGGTTATAATGTTTTCCTGTACGTCGCCCCGCGACTATAGGTGCGAAAGCCGCACTCCTCGTAGATCCGCGTCGCGCCGCTGAGGTTCTGAGAATCGACAGCCAGTGCCGCCTCCGTCATGCCTTGTGCCTGTAGCACGCGCAGACTTTCACAAATCATCGCATGGGCCAGACCGCGCCGCCGGTAAGGCCGCCGGACGCTGATGGACTCGGTATAGCCCCGCTTGCGCCCGAACTGCTCATTCTCGTTGGCGTTGATAAACGTCATTATCTGCCCGGCGATAACGTTTTGCTCAATGTCCCAAGCTACCTGCCACAACTCCGGTTGAAAGGTTGTAGTGTCCGCTAACCACCAGTCAAAGTACTCGTCCGGATGCTGAGTGTATCCCCAGTGGTCGCGAAAGGCTTCATTGGCGGCGTCCCAAACGAGCCGGTAATGATCGGGAGTTGCAGGCCGCAACTCCAGCCCCTCAGGCAGGGGGAAATCGGGCAGCGGGCCGGATAGTGGCCGGGACATCTTGTAGAAGTAGCGGACCGGCTGGTAACCTTCGGCTGTCAGTTGGGCGATCCAGCCGGTGGCCTTGTCAGGCGCGAAGAAGGAGTAAGTTTTTTCTGTGTGGGGCGGGTGATCCATAGCCATCTCGGCCAGGCGTCCTTCCACCCACCGCAGCAAAGCCCGGCGAATGCCCCGGCCGCGATAAGCCGGTAGCACATTCAGGCCGATGCCGTAACGATACGGGCCTTCCAACTCCTGCCACCACTCGGCCTGGGCAAATCCGGCCGGCTCGCCTTCCAACTCGGCCATGAGGATATCCTGGGCGGGGTCAAAGTGTTCCAGATGTTCAAATTCCAGCTTGACCTCGTCAGCGGTCACGATCCATTCGCTACCGTCGGCCATCCTCGAGGCGTTACCAATCGCTGCGATGGCGGCGAAGTCGTCCGGACCACGAAAATGGCGGAAGACCAGGCCCGGCACATCCGGCGCGCCGGGAAGGGTAAGCGTGTGGGTAGGGGAAGTGATCAGCAATTTGTCCATACTTCCAGTGTACCACCGGCGCTGCTGCCTTGGAGAAAAGCAGGCTTCAACCGGACTATAAACGCCGCAACACTTACATAGTACGATGACAATTTTATAGCCATCGGAAATCAATCAACTTTCGTCACCCGCGACGCTCCCTTACCCACCGCGTACAAGAAGGTTGACTTGACCGCCTCACCGGCCAACAAACGCCGGGTCGGGGGCAGATGCTCCACGGCCCGCACAATGTTGGCCACCGCCCGCCGGCTGAGCTTTTCCGGCTCACCAAAGATGGTGTCGACCAGCTTGCCGCGTTCGAGGGCCATGGCCACCACTCGCTCGACCAGGTTCTCCGGCGTGTAGACCCGTTGCGGCCGCGGTTGCAGGGTGATGCCGCCAAACTTGCAGGCACCGTGACAGGTACCGCAGCCTAAGCACAACTCCGGATCGACTTCCGCCCAGCGGATGCGTCGCTTGCCCTCGCGCCGCTCGCCCAAATGAATGGCTCCAACAGGACAGGTGGCGACGCACTTACCACAGCCATTGCATTTCGTATAATCAACCTCCATTTGCCAGTTGGAGGTTACGATCGCATGAGGCAGATCAAACTCCTTAATGGCTCGCATCATGCCGCAGCAACAGCCGCAACAGTTGCACATATAGCTGATACCGTGTTGGACGTTGTCGGCCGTTTGTGCCAGCCCGGCCGCCTGGCACTCGTCCAGGATGTCGAGCGCTTCGGCCTTGTCGATGACCTCGGCCATGCCGTATTTTGCCAGCATCCCACCTGATCCACCAAAGCTCAAGCAGGTGCGCTGCGGCCGTTCACATGAGTGTCCCAGATGGATCGCCTTGTGACGGCAGGCGCAGAGGGAAACGGCGACGGCCGGGGCGTCGCGGATGATGGCGCTTGCTTTCTCATAGTCAAGTACCTCGACCGTAGTATCCGCTGGCAAGGCCGCCTCACGGGGAAGCGAGCGGCCGAGTTGTGTCTGTCCGGCGAAGACTGTCCGGGCAAAACGGCCGTCGGCTTCGGTCATGTATTCTTCAAAGAGCGCCGCCAGTTCGGCCATCGGCATATCTGGCCGGGCGCGCATGAAAGTAAACTCGAAGAATCCGATGACCACCGGTGGCAAGGCGAAATAACGTTGCCCGCCAATGTCTAAGTCGAGGATAAGGCCGCGCTCGGCCAGACCGGTGAGTTGATCGTCGAGGTCGGCCGGTTCACGATCCAGTTGCCGGGCCAATGATTCCAACCTGGTGGGCCGAATGGGAACGCGAGCCGCGACGGCCGCCTCATCCGGCGAATAAAGCAGGTGTAGAATTTGCATGAATGCGGGTGAAGCGGGCGCGCCGGTCACCTGCCGGTCAAGGGCTTGTTGCAATCTTTCATAGTCGCGATTGGGGTTGGTATTGACATGGGCCATAGTTGCTTCCTGAGAATAAACGTTCGGCGTCTCGGAAAAAGGAGGCGTCAAGAGAAGCACTGGAAAACTTCCCTATAGATCTATTTTATCACAAACAGCGAGGCCATCGTTTACTATATGTTGACAGAAGCATTATCATTTTCTCAGTTGAAGTCGATTCAGTTAAGCCGTCAAGAACACCATTGAGGTCGCTTCAACAGACGATAAACACCTTATGTAATACTGATATCTGGCTGTTTTACTCCGATTCTTTTTGACTTAACTAGACCAGTCTATATAATTATTAGCATGTCCAACAAACGGGACGAAGTGATAGAAGCCACCTGTCGCCTGCTGGAGCTGCAAGGTTTTCATGCTACTGGGATGAACCAGATTCTTCACGAGAGCGGCACGCCTAAAGGATCGCTTTATTATTATTTCCCGGATGGGAAAGAAGGGCTGGCCGTTGAGGCTATCGAGCGGTCGCGGCGGGAAATTTCCGGTCGGATCGCGGACGCCATGAGCGAAATTGATGATCCGACCATGGCGATAGTGACCTTCATCCAGCGACTGGCCGAAGTGGTTGCCGCATCAGGCTACCGCCAAGGCGGGCCGATTACAGCCGTGGCATTAGAGGCGGCGTCGACCAGTGAGGTGCTGAGGCTGGCCTGCCGCGATGCCTTCCGAGAGTGGCAGGAGATCTTCGCCGCCAAGCTCAGACCGGTTTACGGTGAGGCGGCCGAGCACCTGGCCATCATGCTAGTTTCAGTTATTGAGGGCGGCGTCATCCTTGCACGCACCGAGAACAGCCCGGAACCCTTGCGAGCCGTGGCTGTCACGGTTGAGGAAGTTCTCCAGAGTCGCTAAACCAGGAAGCAGATAGACCGGTTTTACGGCATCGCCCCATTTAAGAGGAATCAGGTGAATCATGTCAACAGTATCCAATAACTCCGAAAGCGCCGACAATAACCCCGTCGATCGCAGCAAATTGTTCAAAGCCGCGCTGGCTTCCATCGCTGCGGCCGTCATCGCCAATATCATTGCTTATTATATCGTTCGCGCCTTCGTGGAATTGCCGGCCAATTTCCCGCCGCTGTCCATTGGCGCGATCAGTTTTTTCACCATCATCGGCACAGGACTGGGTGCGCTGACCTTCTGGTGGCTCAGCCGCCGCTCAGCCACGCCGGTTCGCACCTACTGGATTATCGCTGTCATTGCTTTGATATTGTCCATCTTGCCTAACCTCGCTGCCGCAATCAATCCGGCCTTGTTCCCGTTTCCCGGCGGATCGGCAACAGGGTTTTTGGTTTTGGTGCTGTTCCATGTCATCGCCATGCTGGTAAGCGTGACCGTGCTGACACGGCTGGCGACGAAGTAGCCTGCAGACATCACTAACACTTAACGATATCGGGATTTGCGTCCTGAACCTGTGTGTGGCCCTTCAGAAAGTGCCTTGCACCTGCAGATCATCACACGCCGTCAAAGACCGCCGCAGCATCTCCAATGTGGTGGCGATCCAGCGCTCATTGATGCCGCCGCGGGAATATTCTACGGCGATATAAACCCCCATAGCCACGCACAGACGATAATCGTCCCATAGCTGTTGCCAGGGATAATCGACCACCCCGTAGCCGATCAGGTGTTCGTGGTAGTACTGGAGAACGGGAATCTCCCACCTGCGACGTAAATCGATGTCCCAATCAAGCACCATGGCGTAGGCCAGGTCGTAAGCTCCCAGCCACGTGGTCAGACTCCAGTCGAACGGTTGGCGGTCGATGAGGTAGAGCGGCCGGTCACCGTCGCTCGGCACCATGATGTTGTGTTCGCCCGCGTCACCGTGGATCAGGGTGAAGCCGTTGAGGTCATGGCCGCGGTCGATCATGGCCTGCGGGTGATGGGCAAACAAATCGCGCATGGCGGCGGGCCAGTGTGGCTCCAACTCGGCTGCGAACCGCCCCAGAATGTGCCCCCCGCCGGGTTCGGCGATATCGACGAAGCGCCGGATGTGGGCGGCATCGTGGACAGGCGCGCCGGCCGCGGCCAGCCCTTCCGCGCCCCACCAGCGGGCGTGCAAGATGGCCAATCCCTCGGCCAGGGCCAGGCCGTATTCGAGGGTCGGCGCTTTGTCGGCGGCCATAATATGTGTGGCGGAGATATCCGCCAACAACAGGTGATAGCGCTGCAGAGCAGGAGAATAACGGCCGTCATAGCAGCGCAGCAGCGGCGCGTCCGGTACGTCGATGTAGTCGCGGGTGTAATAATCGACTTCCGACGGGCCGAAGTACTCCCCATCACCCAGGTCGGTATCGACCATTTTGAGGAACAGGCGCGGCGGCAGCTCACCCGTCGCGTCGGACGTGTAGCGCAGGCGCAACGAGCCGCTGGTCGACCAGTTGCCTTGGCCGGCGTTCGTGTCGAAGCCGGTCACCGCGCCGCGCTCCAGCGCGCCGCTGCGACGTAGAACGGCCGTTAGCCATGCGGGCGTTACCTGGTCGAGGTGGATGATGACGTCGTCTGATATCGTCATACTTGTTGAATTTAACTGATTTTGTACGGGAGGGGTACAAAAAGGGATATAAATGTCATCCCAGCTGTTGTCGGGCCAGTGGCCATCTCCTATAATGCCTGTAGGAGGTATATTATGGAACCCCCGATGGATAAAGATGACGCCACAGCTGAATTCTTCGATTTTATGGTAGAAACCGTGGA
>JAWOHK010000330.1:0-3212 GCA_046485205.1 Chloroflexota bacterium
CCAGGCCATCAAGGCCGGCAACGACGTCATCGGCAACCGCACGCGGGTGAAAGTCAAGAAGAACAAGGTCGCCCCGCCCTTCACCGAGTGCGAGTTCGACATCATGTATAACGAAGGCATCTCCCGCACCGGCGACGTGCTGGACCTGGCCACAACTTACGAAATCGTCGACAAACGCGGCGCTTATTTCCGCTATGGCGACGACCTCCTGGGCCAGGGACGCGAGAACGCCAAGGTCTATCTTGCCGGCCATCCGGAGACCTTGGTCGAACTGGATGTGCTCATACGGCGGCTGGCCGGGTTGCCCCAACCATTGGTCCAGTGACAGAAGGCGATTGTTGCGAAATAACAGCCATCGATGACCCGTATTGGCCGATATTTATGAAAAGTTGGGCGAAATCGGCGACATCTGCTAAGATATAGTCATTAATTATTAACATAATTTTGCGAATTGTATGGGCGGGAGAACTGTGTGTTGCCCCACATCTAATAAATAAGACAACGCACGGCTCCTGTCCCTACGGGCTTAACGGCCATAGCTAGACATTTGCGGCGATCCCCGGATTGGCCGCTGACGGCAAAAAGAGTCGATAAAGATTAACCCAGAGTGGCTGGAATTGAATTGGGTAAAGCTGATAAATACTATAAGGAATTTGATTGATTGGCATTGAGGTGTGCGCCGGACTAAAAAGCTGATTTATTGATCGGCCCATGACAGGCAAACATAGTGAGATTGTTCGACCTTAACGAGGCATCGATAAGTGGATTGTCGGTGTTGCCTCTGGTATCGGATCCCACAGACAATAGATTATCCTTTTGACGGCCGCCGCTGAGGTTGCCCAGCAATACCTGACCTGTCCCTTTGCCGGACAGGTTCGTCCCACCACTTGAGTGGGTCTTTATTGACAATAACAGATCGCAAGACCTGGAATAGCCTGTTCACTAGCCGTGGCCCATCAGCCACGGTTTTTTGTTTATTATGGGCACCATAACGGCGCTGAAAGCGCAAGTGAAAAACCCGGATCGGGTCAGCGTTTTCGTCGACGATGAATTCGTCGTCGGTTTGGCCGCGGCCGTTGCCGCCGGGCTGCGAGTCGGGCAGACGATCACCGCCGCCGACCTGACCCGGCTGGAGCAGAACGAGCAGGCTCACCGGGCACGCGAGCGCGTCGTGGGCTTACTGGCCCGGCGACCCTATAGCGCGAACGAAGTGATCCGGTATTTACGCCGTCACCAATACGATGAAGCGACGATCAACGCCGTTGTCGATGACCTGACCGAAGCCGGTCTCATTGATGACAACGCCTTCGCCGCTTATTGGGTGGAACAGCGCGAAACCTTCCGGCCGCGCAGTCGCCTGGCGCTGCGCCAGGAACTGAGCCTCAAAGGTGTGGAACGGGAGATCGTGGCCGATGCACTGGCCGAAGTCGATGAGGTCGACGCCGCGCGGCGGCTGGCTCGCAAGAAGGCCGGTCGCTATAGCCACCTGTCTGAAACTGAATTTCAGACCAAGCTGTCCCACTATCTGCAACGACAGGGGTTCTCTTACGACATCGTCAGAGAAGTCGTCGGCGAAGTTGTCGCCGAAGTCGTTGCGGAATCCCCTCCAACCAACATTAATGAAGAAGAGAACGTGAAGGAGTCATAACCATGGAGATTTGGATTGCCCTCATAGTCGGCATCCTGGTCGGTGCGGTGGTTGCGGCGCTGGTCACCCGCTCCGTCATGCGGCCGCGGGTGGAGTCCACGATCGCCTCCGCTGAAGCCGAGGCGGCTGCTAAACGCGCCGCCGCTGAGCGAGAGACGGACAACCTGTTGCGCATCGCCCGCGAAGAAGCCCAGGATATACGCCTGGAAGCCGAGAAATCCATCGAACGCCGCTATCAGGACCTGGCCCGCGCCGAAGAACGAGTCGATCGTCGTGGCGCGAACCAGGACGCTCAGGCCGTCAAGCTGGAACAGCGCGAGCAGATGCTCAACAAGCGCCAGAGCCGGATGGATAAACGGGCCAATGACCTGTCGGAACTGGAAAACGAACACCGCCAGAAGCTCGAAGAGATAGCGGCGATGACCACCCCCGAAGCCCGCAATGTGCTTTTGGAACAGGTGGAGAGAGAAGCCCAACAGGACCTGGCGCGGGTCATCCGCGAGATCGAGAGCCGGGCCAAGGAGACGGCCGAAGAACAGGCGCGCAAGATCATCGCCCTGGCTATCCAGCGCCTGGCGACCGACCAGGTGGCCGAAATGGTCGTTTCGGTGGTGCCCCTGCCCAGTGACGAGATGAAGGGCCGCATTATCGGCCGCAGCGGGCGAAACATTCGCGCCTTCGAGCAAGCCGCCGGGGTTGACATCATCGTCGACGACACCCCCGAAGCGGTGACGGTCAGCAGCTTTGACCCGGTGCGGCGCGAGGTCGCGCGGCGCGCATTGGCCAAGCTCATCGTCGACGGCCGCATCCACCCGGCGCGCATCGAGAAGCTGATCAGTGACGCCCAGGTGGAAGTTGAAAAAGACATTAAAGTCGCCGGTGAGCAAGCAGCCTACGAGGCCAATGTCCACGGCCTGCACCCGGAAATTCTGAAGATGCTGGGCCGCTTGAAGTACCGCACCTCATATGGCCAGAACCAGTTACAACATGCCGTCGAGGCCTCCCACATCGCCGCCATGCTGGCCGCGGAACTGGGGGCCAACATCGAACAGGCCAAGATGGGCGCGCTGCTCCACGACCTGGGCAAAGCGATGGACCACGACCAGGAAGGAACCCACGCCATGCTGGGCGCAGAATTCGCCCGGCGCTTCAAGGTGCCCGTGCCGGTGGTCAACGCCATCGCCTCGCATCACCACGAAGTGGATCAGGAGACCATTGAAGCGGTTATTGTCGAGTCGGCCGACGCCATCAGCGGCGCGCGGCCCGGCGCGAGGCGCGAAAATCTGGAGAATTACATCAAGCGCGTCCGCACACTGGAGGAGATCGCCACGTCGTTCCCCGGCGTCGAGAGCGCCTATGCCCTGCAGGCCGGACGTGAGATTCGGATTCTTGTGCGGCCCAACCAGATCGACGACCTGGCCGCCGTTCGCCTGTCCAAGGAGATTTCCAAGAATATCGAGGATAGTATGCAGTATCCGGGGCAGATCCAGGTGACGGTCATCCGCGAAACGCGGGCCGTTGGGTTTGCCAAGTAAGGGTATTACCGAACGCTGACTCATGCGGA
>JAWOHK010000366.1:0-10762 GCA_046485205.1 Chloroflexota bacterium
GTCGTTATTCGCTACCGTTAAGGGAATGGCAACCTCAGAAAATGTCCCATCCTGTCCTATAACCGTCAGCAATAAGGTGTAAATACCATCTTCGACCAATGTAGTGTCCCATATACCCAACTCGGTCGATGTCACCGACGCTTCCAACGGACCGATGATCGTCTGCATCGCCTCGGGCAGCAAGCCGGGAAAGTAGGCCAGGCGGTAGGAGACGAAACCCTCGCCGTCGGCCGTGCCTATTAGCGGCAATTGCCCTTTGACAACCGACCACGGTTCGATCAGCAATTCGGCCGCGTCGCCGGCGCTTGTCGGGATGCGACGCGGCACGTCGTATTCAGTGGGGGGGATTGGTAGTCCTTCATTGGTCGCCCATTGAGCGGCTTCCGGCGGGTAAATGATGAAGGACTGGCGTTCGATCAGGTCCGGCGGCGTGAAAATCGTCGCCAGGCGGCCGTTCTAGCGATTGAGGGCCACCTCTTGCACCATCGTATCAACATCCACCGGCTCCGTCCCGGCGATAAACCATTCGGTAACGGTGGGGCAGTCGACGCCGCGGCGCGGACGCAGACCGGAAACATCGCAGATTTCCATTTCGATCAGCCCGGGCGGTCGCTGCCAGTCGATGGCCGGCTTATCCAACGATGACCACTCCGCCAGCGCCCGCCAGACCGGGGCGGCAAGATCAATTCCTGGCCGCTCTGATTCAGTTTGAATCCCCAACCACACACCGATTACCTGTCCCGGTGTATAGCCGATAGTCCACACATCGCCAGTAGCGGGTGACTCCCCGGTGGCAAGGGCCGCCCGCTGGCCGCTCGACAAGGTCGTTTCGCCGGCCAGTATATCGTTCATCAGGTAAGCCAGTTCCGGGGCCAAGGTCTCGCGTTTAGCCGTCTCAAACGTGTGCAAGACTCCCCCGCCAGCGGCCACGATGCGCCGGATGGTTGCCGGCCGGAGGTTCGCCTCCGGTTCGAAGCCCTCCGGAAGGACAACGCCGGCCGAGGTCCCGTTATCGGCCAGCGCGGCGAAAGCAAGGGTCAAGTCGAGCAACGTGGCCGGAAATCCTTCTTCCACTAGCGCGAGGTCGCCGGCCGGCTGGTCTCCATTCTTGTCGATGCCCAGAGCCTGAATGTTTTGCAAGACAAGGTCTGCGCCAACCCAACTGAGAACCTGGGTCGCCGATACCGAGAAGTTACCGGCGGCCGCGTCGCGAAGTCGGACCGGGCCGCGAAAAAGACCGTCGGCGTTTTCGGGCGTATAGGCTTGTCCTTCCAGGAGAAAGGTGGTCGGGATGTCCATCAACGAGGTGGCCGCCGTGTAGCCCTGACTGAGAGCGGTCAGGTAGATGAACGGACGTGCCAGCGTGCCGGTGGGTCGCGCTGGCAACAGAAAGGAATTGCCGGAATCACTAGCCCACAGAGCTTCGACCGTGCCGGTAGCCGGGTCCAGAACGACGGCTGCGCCGTCGTGGGTTTCGCTAAGCAGAAGGCTCTCGTCCGGGCCGGGCAACAGCCGCGCCGTCGGGCACGACAGGCCACCTCCGGAACCAGGCGAATGGTCCGCCCCGGCCAGATAAGGCTCCAGGGTGCAGGCGACCTGCTGCTGGAGCGCGGGATCCAGCGTGGTCTCGACTTCCAGCCCACCCTTGACCAGCCGCTCCGGACCGAGGAGCTGTTCCAATTCCCGGCGGGCAAGCCGGGCGAAATGGGGCGCGGCCGACGCAGCGCCCGGAGGGGCCGACAAGACCGGCGGCGGCGCGGCTGCCCAGGTCTCATAGGAAATGAATCCACCGGCGGCCATTGCTTCCAGGACGGCGGTTTGCCGGACCTGCGCCAAGCCCGGATCGTCGAACGGATTTGCTGCCGGGTCAAGCCCGATGGCCGCCAGCAGCGCCGCCTCGCTCAAATTTAAGTCGGCCGCCGGCTTATCGAAGTAGACGCGCGCGGCGGCTTCAATTCCATAGGCCAGGTGGCCGTAATAGCGGGTGTTCAAGATCCATTCCAGAATGCGATCGCTCCCGTAGCGACTTGTAACTTGCCAGGCAAGGAAATGATCGGCCAGAGACCTGACTGGTTGGGGAAACCTATCAGGTCTAGTATCCAGCTCGTTATCGATCAGTCCCTGAACAAGCGGGGAGATCGGCTGGCGGAACGCGCCGGTTGACCACCAGACCGACAGCGCGGAAAGGGGATCGGGTGAAGGAGTTGACAGGAAATCGGGGTCTTCGGCGGCCAATGTCGCGGCGACGGCGATCGGAATTTCGTCCAAGGATAACCAGCCCGCGCTTCCCTGTCGCGGATCCGCGATTTCGTCGATCAGCGCCCAGGAGCCAGCCTCCTCTCCATCTGCCCGGGTTTGGGCGTAGAGACGGGTTGTGGAAGGTGAGGGCGTGTATCGTTCCGGCAGCTCAGCCAGCAAAGCGATATCGGGTAGATCATTCAGAAAAACTAACAAACCGGCCGCGGCCCCGGCTACAACAACGCTCAAGGACAGGATGATCGCCAGTGCCGCGAGCAGAGCTATCAGGGCCAAGACGCGCAAGGCGCGCGGTCCGGCTCGCTGGGCAGCCTGTTGCCGACTTCCCCGGCGACGGACGATATCGGTCGCGTTTTTCATGGGCGGATTGTCGCAAGTTGCTTCCCATAGAGCAACCCATCATGGTTTCATTCATTCCCTCATGTCCGGCTTTTCTCATAACCGCCGTGATTGGTAGAATCTGTTTTTAATGGGCATCTCCATCTTCGATTACGCGAGGAAATAATGACGGCAAGCGAACTAAACGAGGCAGCCGTCCAGGCTGCGCTGGCCAGCGACTGGTTGGGCCGAACTTATCACTACGTGGAGAGCATTGGCTCCACCAACGACAGATTAAAAGAATGGTTGGCCGGCGGCCGTCTTCTGCCCGAAGGAACCGTGTTGCTGGCCGACTATCAATCCGCCGGGCGTGGCCGGCTTGACCGGCGCTGGGAGGCTCCGCCGCGTACATCGCTGTTATTCTCGGTCCTGTTACGACCGGGCTGGCCCCCCGAGCAAGGCAGCCGTCTGACGATGCTGGCCAGCGTGGCCGTGGCCGAAGCGATAGAGGCCGTCGCCGGCGTGGAGGTTCGTCTCAAGTGGCCGAACGACATCATGGTCGAGCACGATATGAGGTGGCGCAAAGCCGGCGGCCTGCTCAATGATGCCACGATCGACGCGGACGGGACGCTAGCGACTGCGATAATGGGTATCGGTCTGAATGTCAACATCCCGGCCGATTACTTGCCGGCGGGGGTCACGCTGCCTACGAGCCTTTGGGTTGCCCGGGGGCAACCGGTGGCGCGGTTGCCGTTGCTGGTGGCCTGCCTGGGACGATTGGAGCATCATTATGACGAAGCGCGTCGGGGACATTCGCCGTGGCCGGCGTGGAACACCCGATTGCTCACGTTGGGCCGGCCGGTGACGGTGACCGGCATTGGGTCGGGTGAGAGCATTATCGGGCTGGCCGAGGCGTCGGATGAGACGGGCCGGTTGATCGTGCGCGATGAGTCCGGCCAGCGGCACGCTGTCACCGCCGGTGACGTTACCCTACGCCAGGATTGACAACATCGGCCGATCAAGCTACGCTATGTCAAGTAAAGCGCCCGAAATGAGATAGCGGGAGAAGCACGATGACCGAGGAAACAAGGGAACTGATAATTACCGGCGACCCTAAACCGGACGAGCCGGCCGGAGAAAGCGATTGGGTACCTGTTGCGGCTGATCAAGACAGCTATGTCTATGAGATCTCACCACCTACATCGATCTATTACGCTCCGCGTGGAAAGTGGGATTTCACCGATAGCCAGCTTATCGTCATTGGCCTCCTGATCTGGCTCAACATCATTATTCTGTTTGTTGGTTATCTGGCCATTACCGGTCAAGTGTCCCTTTGATAAGGGATTTTACGCAGTTTACCTGGTAAGGCTGAGCATTGCTGTCGACCGACGGCAACTATCCCCCTTCGCTCCAACGAGCAGCCTCCCATTACATCGGGATCACCAGTTGCTCCCAGTCGCGCGGATAATAGGTCATGATCTCGATGCCATCGGCCGTCACGGCAACGGTGTCAGAATGCCGAAAACCGCCTAAATCAGGCGCGTAGAATCCCGGCTCGATGGTGAAAACCATTCCCTCTCGCAGGATCGTCTCGTCACCTGTATCGAGAAACGGCCCTTCATGGTAGCGCAACCCGATGGCGTGGCCGGTGTGGTGGCGCCAGTAAGGTTGCAGGTTGTGTTGCTGGTAATAACGACGCACCGCCTCGTCCACTTCACGACACGACCGGCCGGGGCGAATGGCTTCGAAAGCCACTTCCTGGGCCGTTTTGGCGTGACCGAACATCTCCCGCTGGCGCTGGTCAGGCTCGCCAACGAACATCGTGCGCTCCAGTTCCGAGTTGTAGCCCCACATCGGGCAACCTGCGCCGGTCACCAGGACGTCACCTGGTTGGAAGGTGATGTTGTTGGCCAGCGCGTGGGGGATGGCCGCGTTGCGGCCGATCTGCCCCCGGTAACCCGCGGCCGGGCCGTCGCCGTAGAGGCTCTGCGCCCGGTAAAGGGGCCCGATGGTGTCCAACATCACCAGGTTCGCCTCCTGCGTCGCCCGCAACGCCGCGCTCGTCTCGGTGACGCCAACGGCGGTGTAGCGCTGTAACAGCACGTGGGCCAGATGGCCCCACTTGCAGCTCTCACGAATGAGGGCCAGTTCGGCCGGGCTTTTGATCGCCTGTTGGCGATTGATGATTCCCTGGATATTGACGAAATCCATGCCGGTCAGTTCTTTCAATGTCGGTCCTTCGTAGCCGAAAATCCAGGGATAGCCGTCGGCGTCCGCGGCCAGCCGCTCGCCGTGAATGCCCATCTGTTTCAGCAATTCAGGCAGCTGCCCGATGGCCGCCGGACGGCCGGGGTACTCGTCGTAATGGGCGATGGTGTCGATGCCTGTTTCGCGAGCGGCATGCTCGCGCTCCAGGCGCGGCACCAGCAGGCCCCGCTCGCCGCCGGGGGCCAGGACGAAGGCGATCGGCCGTTCGGTAGGGATGAAGGCGAAGCCGGAATAGTAGAGGATGTTGACGGCGTCGAAGAGGACGATACCGGCGATATTCAGATCGCGGGTCGCTTCCAGCAAGGCCCGGCCGCGGGATTCATGCTCGGCGGGGCTGATGCGCATGGATTGTGGTTGCATGATTGTGTCTGCCTTGGTGAAGATGAGTAGGATGAGTAAGCCGACGGGCGCGCCGCGCTAATTTTGTGGCACGCAGATTATTGAGGCCATGTAGAGCGGCGATCCGGCCGGCAAGCCATTACCTTGTAGCAATGTGTCAACGGTGACGCCGCATTTTTGAGCAATGCTGAACCAGCTCTCACCTTCGATTACCGCATAGGGACGCCAGCCCGCCGGGCAACAGGCCGGATCGCCAATCGGCAAGCGGATCGTGTTTCCCGGTACGAGTGAAGTAGAGGAAATGCCATAACGGGCCATCAGAGGAATTGAGGTAACATAGCGGTTCGAGATGCTGAACAGGGTGTCGCCTGACTGGACCACATAATTAGTGAAGGTGACGCAATCGCGCGGCGGGATCGGGGTCGGGGCGATGGTCAGTAAGACCGGGATAGTCGGCGTGGGGCCTTCGGTCGGCAAGATGACCGGCGTGGCCGTCGGGATTTCGACGATGATCTGGCCGCCGGTTCCAGCGTCGGGGAGGGGTATCAGAAATACTTCCTGGTTTGGGTCGGAGGCTACCACAACCCAATTGCCCTCGACGACGATAGGGAAGGTGCCGCGCGGAAATTCCGGCTGGCCCTGAATGAAAGGGATGCCCAGGAAGATGCCCACCGCCAGCAGCGAGGCGACTAGAACAATGATTAAAAACGGCGGTATGTAATACGTGCAACCTGAACGTCTTGAAGGCATGTTAGTTCAACGATCAGCTAAAACAAGCCCGGATACTGATATCAAGTAAGCCCGATAGCCGCATCCCTGTGCTTATGTTACACTTGCGACGAGTTGGCGGCAACCTCACATTTCAGCAACTTGCCGCCTGCCGGCTGTCTGTCCAGATCAGGAGTAACATCACCATGATTCGTATGCGCCCCCAACTGGAGGCAATCGAGGCTGCGACGCTGGCTTCCTATGCCTCACGCAGCGCTGAATCACGCGGCCGGGTCAATCCGGAGCCGGAGTCCGGCACGCGAACTGCCTTCACCCGCGACCGGGACCGGATCATCCACACAACCGCCTTTCGCCGCCTGATGTACAAGACGCAGGTGTTCGTCTTCTACGAGGGCGATCACTACCGCACCCGGCTGACCCATACCATCGAGGTGGCCCAACTAGGCCGGTCGCTGGCTCGTGGGCTGGGGGCCAACGAAGTCCTGACCGAAGCCATCTGCCTGGCTCACGATCTCGGCCACGCGCCATTCGGCCACGCCGGGGAGCACATGCTCAACCAATTGATGGCCGATCACGGCGGCTTCAACCACAACACCCAGAGCTATCGCATCGTCACCGAGCTGGAGCGACGTTACCCGGAATTCATGGGCCTGAACCTGACTTACGAGACTCGCGAGGGGATGCTGAAGCATGAGACGGATTACGATGTCAGCGAGGCCACCGAGTATGATCCGGATAAGCGTGCCTCGCTGGAGGCGCAGTTCGCTAATCTGGCCGACGAAATCGCCTATAACGCCCACGACCTGGACGACGGCTTGCGGGCCGGGCTGTTCACGCTGGAAGACCTGGAGGAATTGGACATCTGGCGGGCATTGTGCGAAGAAGCCGGCTGGCAGCCGGGCCAACCGTTTAAGTCGCTCCACCGGCACGAGATCGTCCGCGAGTTGATCGGCCGCTCGGTGCTCGACGTGCTGACCCGCACCGGCGAACGGCTGGAAGCGAACAACATCGATTCGGTCGCCAAACTGCAAGGCCATAGCGAGAACGTCGTTGGCTATTCGGCCGCTTTCGGCGAGCAGGTGCGTGCCTTGAAGCGGTTCCTCTACGAGCGGATGTACCGCCACTTCCGGTTGGTGCGCATGCAAATCAAGGCCGAGCGGTTTGTGGCCGGTCTATTCGAAGCCTACATCAAGGAACCCCACATGCTTCCGGCCGAGACGCAAGACCGGCTGGACGAGGCACCGCTGCCCCGCGTCATTGCCGACTACATCGCCGGGATGACCGACCGCTACGCGCTGGACGAGTGGCAGAAGTTGTATGATCCGTATATCAGGGCGTGACTCAGCAGCGATCCGTGCCCGATAAACCGCTTCCCATCGAGCAGATTCTCTCCATTCTAGCTGAGTCACCACGGCGCATTGCGACCCACATGGATGGTCTAACGGCTGGGCAATTGAGTTCCGCTCCCAGGCCCGATGAGTGGTCGGCCAATGAGGTGCTGGCCCATCTGCGCTCGTGTGTCGACGTTTGGGGCGACTACATCAGGGTAATCGTCACGGAAGAGAGGCCGACCATACGGGCGATCAATCCGCGTACCTGGATCAAGCGTACCGATTATCCTGAACTGCCTTTTCAGACCTCATTCCAGGCTTTTGCCGCGCAACGGAACGACCTGCTCGCCTTCCTAGAATCGCTGGCCCCCGCAGACTGGGCGCGTTCAACGACGATCACCGGCGCAGGCCGGCCACTCGAGCGAACCGTACATTTCTACGCGCAGTGGCTGGCCACCCACGAGCGGCCGCATGTGAAACAGCTCGGCCGCGTGGCGACCACGATGCGCGGTTGAGTGAAAGATCAGGGTTCCAAAGGTGAGGACGATTATTTTTCTCATGTGAGTATTTAAACAGACGCGTCAATTCATTTAATGCTGACCTTGTTATATCCTAGCTGACCATCGGAGCCATCGCGCCAGCGCCGGACACACAGGATGTCAGGCGGGAAAATGACAAGATGACTTATGAAAAAACGGCGACCGCAATGCACTTGGTTCTGCGAAGGATTGGCGATGCAATTTTATTTGTTCAATTTCATGCAATGTTTCTGGTGTTAAGTAACTTTCCCCACAATGGGGACAGCTGCTTACTGGCACATTCTCAATTACCAGCCAACCTTCCTGGCTGAAATGTATCCTGTGCTATACCCGCGCCGCGTATAAAAGATATAGCTCGGTAGGTCTACTGTCGTTACGATTAGCTCAGGACAGATAAGGAACGATGGCGGGGTGGTGCACACCCACGCCATCGCCGCGAAAGGAGATAGAAACAATGGCCTGGAAAGCAAGCGGTAAGACAGACCTGCCCCTGGCGGGTGACGACCGGGACTGGGACGGCGATAGCGCCGAGGATGCCATCTTCAAGTGGGCCGGCTGGCCGGATGACAAGGACCCGGCGAAAGCCCGCCAGGGCTTCTTTGCCTACGACGACGCCGAGGCCGACGAGAAGGAGAGTTACAAGCTACCCTTCGCCACGCTTATCGGCGGCAAGCTGACGGCCGTGCCCGAGGGCATCCACGCCGTGGCCAACGTCCTTGAGGGCGGCCGCGGCGGCGTCGATCTGCCGCGAGACGTCATCGACGGCGTACGCGACAAGGTCGAGAAGTACTACAAGGAGATGGGCGAGCAGGTGCCGTGGTAGGGGTGGCGACTGCCTTGTTTAGTGCTTGGACTGACCCTAAAAAATAGACACCCGGTTAAGATGAGACGAACAAGGTCTTATAGGCAACCGGCGAATGATAACCAATCGCTGAATGCATTCGCATCGGGTTGTAAGTCGGCAATAGACTCAAAGATATTTAATCGTGCTTCTTTTCGAGTCCGGTACTGCTACCGGTGAATCAATTCCTTCTTCAATGTGGCAAAGAAGCCCTCCATCGGGGCGTTGTCACAGCATCGCCTCTGTGGGAAGTACATACTGATGACTGACTCGTTCTTCAGCAAGAGACCGTGATAGTTCAGGCTGGTATATTGGACGCCTTGGTCGGAATGGTGAACCAGCGCCGGTGCCGGCTGGCGGCGTTTCAGTGCCATCTTGAGGGCGTCAGCGTGCGGCTATTCCTCAACTACCGGTTGTGATTGCGCCGGCACGTTCGTAATTCACGACGATGACGCCCTTCGGCGTGACGGTGCTTTCCGTCAACTTGAACGCCGCCGGGATCGTGCCAGCGGCAAACAACCGCTTGCCACCGCCCAACGTTAGCGGATAGTGCATCAGCCAGAACGCATCGACCAAATCATGTCGGATGAGTGTCTGAATAAGGTCGCCACTGCCCCACACATGCAAATCCGACCCCGGCTGTTGCTTGATTTGGGCGACTTCCTGGGCGATATCGCCGTTTAAAAACACGGACGGCTGCCATTCGCTGGACGTCCGGGTATTCGAGGCGATGTACTTGGTCGCCGTGTTGACGCCGGGCCATACGTCTGCGTGATGCGGCCAGTACGGCTCCCAAATTTCAAAGGTTTTGCGCCCTACCAACAGGTCGAACGGCAAGTTCATCTGCCTTCTCAGGAGCGTTCCCAGCGTCGTGTCGGAAAACGGCGCGACCCACCCGCCACACGCGAAGCCGCCGCTGGTATCTTCGTCCGGCCCGCCGGGGGCTTGGATGACACCATCAAGGGAGATATGTTCATTCACAATTACTTTTCTCATGATTGAGTTCTTCCAATAGCTGGGTTCCTATCATGTTGCCCTGGTCAAAGCAGGTAATCGAGTCTACGGCATCGACATAGGCCTTGCGCAGCACCGGCAGCCCTTCCGGCTGAAGCCGTCGCGCCGTCGCGACCATGTGACCGACCAGCTCCTCTTCGCGGTAGGCGAGTACATGGAGACCGCCGGCGGGGATGTAAGAAAATAGGTGTTGAAAGTCATCTTCCTGATGCGCCGTGCGGCAGACATGAATGATGGCCGCGCGCATAGCGTCGTCTAATTCCTCTGTACGGGTGGAGGTGACGGTAATTGGTTCGGGCATGGGAATGGTATTTTGCGAAAATAGGCTGTTGAGCGGTTAGGTGCATAACGGGTTGCGTTATTGGCGGCGGGGTGGGCGTAAATAACGCCATGATAGCATCCAGGCGCAGGCATTGCTAGAAGGGTTGGATTTTGCTCGCTTGATGGCCGATCGTGATCTTTAACTTTTGCAGGTTATTCCGTAAAATTTATTACGATCGCAAAATCTTCTCCATCGCCTTTCCCTTGGCTAATTCATCGATTAATTTATCCAGGTAGCGAATTTCCCGCATCGTTGGTTCTTCGATGTCTTCGACTCGGACACCACAAACCACGCCTTTGATCAAGGCCCGCGAAGGATTCAGTTCAGGCGCTTCCGCTATAAATGTCTCAACGTCTGTTTGTTTTTCCAGTTCCGCTTCCAACCCTTCCTGACTATATCCCGTTAACCAGGTAATAATTTCATCAACCTCGGCTTTTGTGCGCCCTTTTCTCTCGGCCTTATTGACATATTCGGGATAGACACGGGCGAAACTCATAGTATAAATTCGATGTTTTTTCATGATGCCTTCTTTGATTTTCACGCTGCTTTACTCGTAAAACTCCGGCGCTTGTTTGAGTGTTTCCCACTGCTCTTGGTCATGACCGAAAATCACCAGCCCGATATGCTCCCGTTCGACCAGCTCAAGCAGTTTAATCGTACTGGCGCGGGTCGCTTCGGCGTCCGGGTCGCTATCGCCGTCCTGCTCGTCACGGGTAAAGCCCTCGCCGAAGGGTACAGCGTCAACCGTCAATAAAATCGCCCCCGTTTTGGGCAGCCGCACCAGCACCGATTGATGTCCCGGCAC
>JAWOHK010000415.1:0-32354 GCA_046485205.1 Chloroflexota bacterium
GAGCAACTACAGCAACCAGGAACATCGATACTTTTTGTTTGCGATTCATGAGACACCTCCTTCTTTATTTTTGCAAAATCACAAACCCGTTACAGATCAGATACCTACGGCGGTCCAACTGGTGTCTTTGTAGGTACTACGGCTTGGGTCGCTGTGGGCGCGGTTTCAAGGCCAAACACCACCGGCATAAAAGCTTCGTCAACCGGAGTTGCTGAAGGCAGTAGTGCCGGAGGTGTATTGGTCAGAAACGGCGTCGGCGATGATCCGGTCGAGGCTACGACCGCGGCACCCCAATCCATAAAAATCAGCCCGGCCACGAGCGCCAGCCCCACCAGAAGAACAAACCACATCATTCCGGCACGCATCCCACACCTCCCGGGCCCGCAGGCAACGGGCCGTTTGACCGGACACAACCTTCGTGGCGGCTACCCCCTTCCTTCCCTCTATTGCCAGTATAATCCCCCCCGATCAATTGTCAATGGGGCATATCATCAGCCCGGAATATACTCAAAGATCATGGCCTTGTCTCCATATTACAGGCAAAATCGCCGGCCAAAGAATGCGTTGAGGGTCGTTCACGTGGTAAAATCCATACATGATCGCGAATAATCCGGTTCGTTCCCCTTCACTCAACGACCTCATCGCCCGCTTGCAAGCTGCCAAACCGGAACTAGCCGCGCGCTATGGTGTTCGATCTCTCGGGTTATTTGGCTCTCATGTTCGTGGCGAGGCTGGTGCGGGGAGCGACCTGGATGTCCTGGTGGAGTTCGCCACGCAACCTTCCCTGTTCCAATTTGTGCGCTTAAAAAACGAATTGAGCGAGTTGTTGGGCCTGCCGGTTGATCTTGTCATTCGCTCAGCCCTTAAACCGGTCATCGGGAAGACTACTTTGCAGGAAGTCATCGTCGTATGAAAAGGACTTACCGGGACTCCTTGGCCGATATCTTGAACGCGGCGAATAATGCCCGGTCCTTTGTCGAGGATGTCACGCCGGATGACTTCTCGGCCAATAAAGAAAAGTAGTACGCCGTCCCAAGGGCATTAGAAATCATTGGCGAAGCGGCTGCTCAAATTCCACCAGATGTTCGCATAGGGTATCCGAATTTACCGTGGCGAGAGATGATCGGCATGCGCAATGTCGTTATTCACCAGTACTTCGGTGTTGATGAAGCTGTTATCTGGCGAACCATTCAAGATGACATACCACCACTCATTACCGCAGTGTCAAAGATTTTAGCTGAGACAATTGAGCAAAATCCCGACGACACCAATCATTAAGCGAAAGATTGAATAATCCCTTTCGACCTCACAGTACCAGCTTCCCATTTTCAAGCTACTTTTTGTCTTTAACCTGGGGCCACGGTCAGATTACCGCGCTGCATACACCTTACGCGATCCCCAATTTCTGCTATAACGGACGCCATCTGAGTTCCCTTTCGGAGGCGTGGTGTGTACTGACCTTAAAAAGTGGTGGAAGAACTACTTTTTCGGGGGAAGTTCAATGCCTTACCTTTTAGGCTTTTCGTCCGACAGGCCGTTTCATCCACACCCGGCCCCGACCGAACCAACGCTGAGAAATATTCCCCATTCCTTCCTCTATCAACAGCGTACACCCCCTTATAATGTTGTCAATCCAATGCTTTGTTATTTCAACTATTCTTACTACAATCCCGACTGACAACGTAACCTTCCGCCCGGCACGGCAGGCACGGGCGGGCAACGAATTTCGATAGGCTGTTATGCTCGAAAATCTCATCCCTGTCATTAACGACTTTCTGCGCCGGCTCTGGACGATCGATTTTCTGCTCCAGGTCGGCATCTTTCTCGTCATCCTGTTGGTGGCTTATGTCACCCGCAACCTGCTGCGCCGGCAGGTCGAAAAAGTCGAAGCCCGGTTGCGGCAACTGGGCATTCTGGCCCAGCAATTCCCGTGGACTATCGACCTGCTGGTCGCCCTGTCGGCGGCCGTTTTCCCGCTGGTCGTCTGGTTGCTGGGCACGATCGCCACCGGCGTGCTACGCGCTTCCGAGCGCCCGGCCGAGATCCTGGCCTGGATCATCCCCCTGTTCAGCCTGTGGGCCATTTACCGATTCGTCGGCACCCTGATGGACCTGAATCTGTCGGCCGACAAGGCCCGGGTCTGGCACCACCAGATATTGCGGCCGTTGGTCTTGATCCTGGCTTTCCTTCACGCCACCGGCCTGCTGGACGACTTGCTGGCCCTGCGCTTGAGCCCCAGTGAGGGCGTTCTCCTGACCTTGCGGACCGCCCTGCTGGGCCTGGCCGTCCTCATCCTGTTCTTTTGGCTCAGCCGGATCATTCGCCGCTTTCTCGGTGAAACACTGCTGCCGCGGGCCGGGGTCGAGCCGGCCGTAAACCAGGTTATTTCCACCTTTACCGGTTATGGTCTGGTCATCATTGGTTTCATCCTGGCTCTGTCGGTGATGGGGATCAACATCACCACCCTGACGGTCATTGCCGGTGGTCTTGCCGTCGGCATCGGCTTTGGCTTGCAGGAACTCATCAATAACTTCATCAGTGGCTTCATTCTGCTGACCGAGCGCAGTCTGGCCCCCGGTGATGTCATCGAAGTCGACGGCAACATCGGCAAGGTACAGGGTATCGGCCTGCGCACCATGCAGATCACCACGCCGGACGACATCGAGTTAATCATTCCCAACGGTCACCTGCTCGGCAGCATTGTCACCAGCTACACCCACAAATCGCCGGAGATGCGGGTGCATGTGGCTGTGACGGCCGTCGTCGAAGCCAACCCCCGTCAGGTGCAGACGGCGCTGCTGGAAGCGGCCAATGAGCACCCGGAAGTGCTCAAGGATCCGCCACCCCAGGCGCTGGTCGTTGAATTCGAAGGGGAGTCAATCAGCTATGACTTGCAGTTATGGATCAAGAACCCCATCCGCGGGCCGTACATCAGCAGCGACGTCCGCGTGCGCATCTGGGAGATCTTCGAAGAACGCGGCATCAGCATGGATCCGCCGGAAGATATCCTGATCCTGAACCCGGATGAGATGATCAGATTGGGTGCAATTCAACCTTAAGCTGAATTGCACCCGATTAAATCTAGACCTAGTTATATCCCGTGCTGAAGATATCGATCATCAGCTTCGGATCGCCCAGCGGATAAAGAATCGGGCAGGTCGCGCCGCTGCTGATGTATTCGCGGACCTTGGCCTTCACTTCTTCCGGTGAGCCGCTGGCCGTGCACATCTGGACCACATCGTCCGGTACCAGGTGCATCGCCCCCTCGATCTCTTCTTCGGTCGCCGGCCAGGTGAGCACCTGATGGATCTCATCAAGCAGCTCCTGGCTGACGCCACTGGCTTTCATCAAATGCGGCTGCTGGCCTAAGTACTGGGTCATCATCTTGCGCGCCATATCCAGAGCGTGCTTGCGGTCGTTATCGACGGAGCAGATGACCAGTTGCGGCCGGTCGATGTCATCGATCGAGCGTCCGGCTTTCTTGGCCCCGCGCTCCAGGGCGTCCATCGCCTCCAGATTGTACTTGGGGTTGACCAGATAGTTCAGGCAAACGCCATCGGCGATCTCGCCGGTTAACTCCATCATCTTCATACCGGTCGCACCGATATAGATGGGCACGTTGCGTGGCGTCTTGCGGCCGTGAACGACGTCGAGCTGAATGCCGTCCACATGGTGGAATTCGCCATGGTAGGTGACGTTCTCCATCGCCAGCAGACGACGCAGTACCTCAACCGTTTCACGCATGGCCAGTAGCGGCTTGCGGCGCTCTATGCCCACTTTTTGCGCTAGCGGATCCCACCATGCTCCGATGCCGCAGATGACCCGGTCGGAGGCCAGGTCGTCCAAGGTTAAAAACGTCGCCGCCAGCAGGCCGATGTTGCGCGTCCAGTTATTGATGACGCCGCTGGCAACCTTGATGTGGTCGGTGACAGCGGCGAAAGCGGCCATCGGCACGATAGCATCGCGCACCAGCCGGCTCTCAGCCTGCCAGACCGCCTCGAAGCCATTGGCCTCGGCATAGCGGGCCAATTCCATACCTTCTTGCAATGAGTGGGCATCCTGTAAATAAAGCGCTACACGATCACGGGTCATAGGGGAAATCTCCTTTCGAGTTATGAAACACGGAATACTAGATAAGAAATGAGAGTGACGAATGATGAACGACGAATTAGTTCTCCTTAACTATGAGCTCCCTACCATCCACCTCTTGCCTGCCACCTGCTACTTGCTACCTGACGCTGGTTATGCTATCCAGTCGACCGTTGTAGATCAACCAATCCTTTTCATCGTCCAGATCGAACCGCAAGCCGGGAGTCTGCATGACCTGAATCGAGCGGCCCCGGACCCGGCCTTCTTCCAGGTGCGCCTGAAACGATCCCGGACCGTAGTGAAATGTGAAATTAGCAGGCGGAGCCAAATAGAGCGCGTTTGTTCCCGTTTCTGATTCATCGCCACAAATAGCCATCAACGATCCTGTGGTTGAAGAGCCGCTGGCCAGGATGGTCTCAACGTCCTCGACCTGCACGAAGGGCAAGTCGACCGGTAGAATGAGAACGGCCGTCGCGCTCTCGGCAACGGCCATGGCCACACCTTGCGAGACAGCTTCATTCAAGTCTGAGGGTGTCGCCTCGATCAAGACGCCGGCTTTTCGTTTGCGCGCCAGCGCGGCTACGGCCTCATCGGCGGTGACGACCAGGACATGATTGACCGCCGACACGGAAGCCAATACATCCAGCAAATTGTCGAGAAAATAGGTGATGAGCTCGGCACGTTCGATGGGGGAGACCAAGTGTGCCAAACGGCGCTTGCTGTCGACCAGTTGTTTAACAGGGGTGACGATCCAGGTACTCATGAAGCCTTCGGACCATTATACCCGCTCCTTCCCTCCATGCATCATTGAGTGCATGCTGGTCCAGATGAATGCGCTGGCTGACTCATTCCGGTTGGCGCTATCTGTATGCTGTCTCACCCATCAATTCCTCGCCAAACGCCGGTAACTCGCAAGCCATGCGCTGCGCTCACCCGCCAGTGTTCTCCATCTCAAAGCGCCGGTAAACGGTATGGATGTCATTCTCTATTAGCAGCAGGGCGACATTATCGAAAACCAGTTCGAAGCGTGGCGGCTCGAGCTCGTTCACGAAATGCCACACGGCGTCGAAGTTCTTCGGCGTGAGGCCGCGGTGGGCCAGCGTAGCGTGGAAGTGGAGATTGGGGCCGTCGTACCGCTGCCACTCCATCCAATCGAACGCCCGCAATCGATCCAGTAGGCGGCCGTGCGCCGCACGGACGGCAGCGCTGGGCCGCACATCGATGAAGATGGTCGGCTGATCGCCATCGCTGAAAGCCGCAAATCCTTCCAATCGCCACGGTGCCGGGCGTTCGGTCGCCGCGAAGTCGGCCAGAGTGTCAATGACCGGCTTTACGTCTGCGACCTCGAAGCAGTACTTCAACGTCAGATGAGCCGGCGCGTTCGGTCTGGTGCGGCCGGTGAGGCCGAAGCGTGCCTCAATCGTTTCGAAAAGCTGTTGGTGACGCGCAGCTGCCGGCGGTGGCAGCAGGTAAACGATGCCGTATTGGCTGACGACCGGTGTGGCTGTCGTGGCGTTCATGGGCCTGGCGGAATCAAGGCAATCGGCTTAGCCTAAAGATTCCTACGTCATTTCGGCGGCGAACTGCAGAACCTCCCGCGCCAGCCGCTCCCGCTCGGCCGAGCCGGGCATCAGGGTGTCGGTGCAAAGCAAGGCCAGTCCGTCTTCGGCGGCCAGGCCCTCATCCTGGGCATCATATATAAAGCCGTCGATCAGGTGGCCATAATAGGCGGCCACCGCCGCGGCCGATACGGGCACATTCATCTCGGCCATCATTTTGGCCGCCGGGCCTTTAACGGCTCGCCCGGCAATGATCGGTGAGATGGCTATGACGGCCTGGGGCGAATCTTCGATTAAGGCCCGGATCGGATAAACGTTGAGGATCGGATCGATGCTGATAAAGGGATTGGACGGGGCCAGGATAACCACGTCGGACGCTTCCAGCGCCTTGACAACAGCCGTTGTCGCCCGGACGTCCTCGGGCAAGATGACCCGCTCCACCATCGGTTGCCAGCGCTCGCGCACGAACCACACCTGGAACGGCAACACTTCGCCTCCTACCGTCTCGATGAGGGTTGGCGCTGGCTGGTCGGTCATTGGCAATAAGGCCTGGGAGATCCCGAAACCCTTACACAGACGGTGAGTGACGGCCGTCAGTGTCTCGCCCTCCGCCAGCCAGTGGGACCGGGTCAGGTGAGTGGCCAGGTCCAGATCGCCCAGGTTGAACCAGTCCGGCCCACCCAAACGGCCAGCCTCGCCGATAGCCCGCCAGCTTTCATCAGCACGACCCCAGCCTGTCTCTGCGTTAGCGACGCCGCCCAAAGTGTACATGACTGTGTCCAAGTCGGGGCAAATGGTCAGGCCAAGATGGCGGAAATCGTCGCCGGTGTTGACCAGAACCGTCAGGTTTTCCGGCGGGAGAACGCGAGCCAGCCCGTCAGCCAGCTTGGCCCCACCGACACCGCCGGCCAGGCAAACGACGCGGGGAGAAAAGCCATTGTTCATAGGGGCAATTATGGGGCATCCTTCCCTATTTGTCACGACAATAAGGCCTTAGGCGTGAAATGTGTCGTACACCTTGGCCCACTGATCTGTTAGCGGTGACTATGGCAGCAGGTAGTGAGCGGCGGCCTCGGCCATGATGGTTACACCGTCGATCATCGCTCGCTCATCGAAGTCAAAGCGCGGGTGGTGGTGGGGGTAGCTGGTTTCCTCGCCATTGCTGCAACCAATGAAGAAATAACAGCCCGGAATCTCTTCCAGTATATACCCCATATCTTCGGCGGCCATTGTGCGATGCTCGACGATATTGGTCTCGCCCACTACATGACCGGCGGCTTGGCGCACGACAGCCGTCGGCTCCTGCGCGTTGACCACGGCCGAGACGATGGCCACCGTCTCCATGGTCGCCCGGCAGCCAAATCCGCGAGCGACATTTGTCGCCATCTCCAGAATGCGCCGGTAGATCATGCGGTGCGACACCTTGTCGTAACTGCGAACCGTTCCCTTCAAAGTGGCCCGCTCAGGTATGGCGTTGAACGTGGATCCGGCCGAAAATTCGCCGATTGAAACGACAACGCTCTCATGGGGGTTGGCGTTGCGACTGACTATGCTCTGCAGGGCCACCACAATTTGGGCAGCGGCTATGATCGGATCGGTGGCCAGGTGCGGAGCGGCACCGTGGCCGCCCTGACCTTCAACGATAATGGTGAAGACGCTTGAGGAAGCCATGGCCGGTCCATCAATGACTCGAACCTGACCCAGTTTGACGGGCGACCAAAGATGCATGGCCAGGGCGACTTCGGGTCGTGGATTTTCAAGAACACCGTCGGCCACCATCGCCATCGCGCCGCCCAGACCTTCTTCGGCCGGTTGAAACATAAACTTGAGCGTCCCGGCTAACTCCCTCTGATGGCGAGCGAAGATGTCCGCCAGCGCCAGCCCCATGGCGATATGGCCGTCATGGCCGCAGGCATGCATGACGCCGGGGTTCTGTGAAACGTACTCGTGGCTGCTTTCTTCCTGAATCGGCAGGCCGTCCATGTCAAAGCGCAACAACACAATCGGACCTGGCCGGTCGCCTCCCAGTAGGCCGACCACGCCGGTGTTGCCTAAGCCGGTCTGAACTTCCAGACCCAGGTTGGTCAGTTTCTCAGCCACCAAGGCTGCCGTACGGGTTTCCTGGAAGCCAAGTTCGGGGTGGCGGTGCAAATCGCGCCGGACGCGCACCATGTCATCGAAAAGGTCGAAGGCCTCTCGTTTGAAATCCTGCTGGGTCAATTTGCTCAATTTGTTTATCAACTCCGGCTAACCTTGTTGTCGATAATAAGCGATGAAAATTAATCCTGAAGTTACATCGCCGTTATATTCACGTTTGGTTTGTTCTTTTCATAAAATCTATACCCAACGATTCTTATAAGGCACTACTAAGGCTCTAAACCCTTCTTTTTTGGCTAGAATGAGGAGCGATACCTTAATCGACCATTCTGGTGGTTTAACCTTGCGATTAAGATTTCAGAATTTTGTGGTGGGGGTCGAAACTTTTTAGTGATGATGGCCAACAACTGGCGAGAGAGAATAATCTGGGGGGGAAGACGTTCAGGGTCTTAAGTGCCGTCCAGCGTGTCCTTCTGATACGCGATCAGCCGGGCAATGCTTGTGGCGGCAAGGTCGAGAAGGCTGTCTAAAGCATCCCGCGCGAACGGAGCATTCTCCCCGGTGCCCTGTACCTCAATAAACTCACCGGTCGCGGTCATGACGACGTTCATATCAACTTCGGCCGCGGCATCCTCGGTATAATCTAGATCGACCAGCATCTGGCCCTCGACTTTGCCCACGCTGACGGCAGCGATCTGACGGCGCAGAATGTCAGACGGTAGCTCGCCCTTCGCGATGAGCGGGCGTAGAGCCAGCGCTACGGCCAGCCACCCCCCGGTAACGGCTGCTGTTCGCGTGCCCCCATCAGCTTGCAGGACGTCGCAATCAACGATGATCGTACGCTCGCCCAACCGGGAAAGGTCGATTGCCTGGCGCAGGCTGCGACCGATGAGACGGCTGATCTCCTGCGTCCGACCTTTCGGCCAGCGCTGCTCGCGGGCCGTGCGGGTAAGCGTGCTGCGCGGTAACATGGCGTACTCGGCCGTCAGCCATCCGCGTGGGGGGTCGGCGTTCTTCAACCAGCCGGGCAGTCTGTTCTTGATGGTGACGTTACAGAGGACGTGAGTTTCACCGAAACGAGCCAGGACGGAGCCTTCAGCCCAGCGCGTAAAGCCTTTTTCGAAGGAGACAGGGCGAAGATCAGTAGAGGCGCGGTCGCCGGAGCGGGTCATTGAGGTCATCGAATTGAAGGATGTATGTTACGAATTAAGAGACCTGTTATTACTACCTTTTAGTGCTATCACGATAACCTGCTGCGAGGACCAGGTGACAGTCTGTTCCGTCATCTGGCCTCGATAGCGTTTCTCGACTTTGTCCGCCTCGGCCGTCGTCAATCCTCCGGACAGTAATCGCTCGCGGTAGCTAGGTCGGTCGACCTCGCCGGTTCCGAACCAGCGGTCAAGATGCGCGGCCGTGATCAATCGCTCTTCCGTTTGCTCATCGACCGACATTCGAACCTCGCTGAACCCGGCTTCATCCAGCGCAGCCGCCAAGTCGTTGGCATCCCAGTTAACCAACGGATCATCGGCGTTGGCGTAGATGGTTTCTTCCGCGACGACGACCTTTTCGCGCAGCTTCGTGTCGCGACCCCATTCCACCAGGGCGTAGAGTCGTTGGGTGTGGCGGGGTATGGATTGCGACAAAACAAGCCGGCCGCTGGGGAGCAGGCGGGCGGCCAAATCCTTAAAAATTGCGTTCGCTAATGCCTCTCGTTTTTCGGTTGTCCTGACGTTGCGGCCGAGAATGCAATCAAAGCGCAATTCTTCCTCGCCACGGAGGGCCAGCAGGTAATCCAGTTCGTCCGGCTTGCCGGCGAGAATGACCGGTCGCTCAACTTCCGGCAGGCGAGCCGCCTGTTGGCGGAGAGCCTCCGCGGCCTCCGCGTCGGTAGTCAAGGCCCAGACACCGCCCTCTGGTGCATGCCGCACCGCTTCCCAGGTTAACAAGCCGCTTCCGGCGTTCACATCCAGCACCAGATGATGGCGTTGGATGGCCGCCAGCGCGAACAGTCGGTCACGCAGATCGCCCAACTGGCGACCGGCGTTGGCCACGGTTCGTTGTAGCCACGCCTCCCGTGAACGGTTAGTGGGGCTGGTGGTCAGTATTTCGAGATGAGGTTCGGTATCGCTCTCGACCATCGCCGCCAGCTGGGCTTCCCGCCGCCGGGCCACATCGTCACGGATTTTCTGTTCATAACCTAGTTCACCCGGCTGATAGAACATCTTACCCTGCAGCGCATCAGGTAGATATTGCTGGGCCACCCAGTGATCGCGGTAGGCGTGGGGGTAAAGATAACCTTCGCCGTGGCCAAAACCTTCCTTGTCGCGATTGCCGTCCTTCAGATGATTGGGCACGTCCGTCTCGCGCTCTTTTTCGACCACGCCGAGCGCATCGAAAAAGGCGAAAGCCGAATTAGACTTGGGCGCGGTCGCCAGATAAATGGCTGCCACTGCTAGCGGGAAGCGGCCCTCCGGCAAGCCAATGCGCTCAAACGTCTCCCAGCAGTTAATGACGATGCCTACTGCCTGCGGATCGGCCATGCCGACATCTTCTCCAGCGAAGATGGCCATACGCCGGAATATGAAGCGCGGGTCTTCTCCAGCGTAGATCATCCGGGCCATCCAGTACAGGGCGGCGTCGGTGTCGGAACCGCGCAAGCTCTTGATAAAGGCCGATATTGTATCGTAGTGGACATCGCCATCCTTATCATAGAGCACCGCCCGGCGCTGGATTGATTCCTCAGCCACGGTCAGATCGATGGTAATGATACCCTTCTCGTCCGGTGGCGTGGTTTCGACGGCCAGTTCGAGCGCGTTTAGCACACCGCGGGCGTCACCGTTGGCCACATCCACCAAATGATCCATTGCGTCCGGACACAAATTGACCTTCAGGTTGCCATAGCCACGTTCCTGATCATTGAGCGCTTGCAGGGCAATAGCGCGCAGGTCTTCCTCTGTAAGCGGTCGTAATTGGAATATGCGACTGCGGCTAACGAGCGCCTTGTTGACTTCGAAATAGGGGTTCTCCGTCGTTGCCCCAATAAGGATGATCGTTCCATTCTCGACATGGGGGAGTAGCGCGTCCTGCTGAGCTTTGTTCCAGCGGTGAACTTCGTCGACAAAGAGAGTCGTACGCTGGCCGTAGAGTTCGCGCCGTTCTTTGGCGACTTCAATGGCTTCCCGTATCTCCTTTACTCCAGCCAGGACGGCATTGATGGTGATGAAATGGCTGCGGGTGCTGTTGGCGATGACCATAGCCAACGTAGTCTTGCCCGTGCCCGGCGGCCCGTAAAAGATGAGCGACGATAGCTGATCGGCCTGGATCGCGCGGCGTAACAGCCGCCCTGGGCCGATGATATGGTCCTGACCGACGAACTCCTCCAAGATACGCGGCCGCATCCGCGCTGCCAGCGGCGCTTCGGATTCGATTCGCTCTCGAGCGGCATGGGCGAACAGATCTCTAGTCATATCAGGCTTCAGCCAACTTTGCCTCAAGTAAATTGCCGGCTGCTAAATCGATATTATAAAGAAGGCTCATTATCTCTATTATAATGCGATTGCCGGGCAAGGGTGTAGGTAAACGTCCGCTCGAATTCAAAATATCAGCTTTCGCTTGATTCGTTGCAGTCTGGTCGCTATACTTTTTCATCAGCGAACACTCGAGGATTCGTGTCACTCTATTCGCATCAACAAATAATTTACACAATCAAACGGAGGTAATAGTGGCAATCCAGGTGAAGCGATCTATGATAAGTTCGAAACAGTATAAATGGACATCCGGTGATAAAGACGACTCATCCAATGTAGTCCACGACCGGCTCATGTTCAGTCGTTACCAAGGTTACGAAGTGATTCCCATGATTCAGAAGGTGGTCAATCATTTTGGCTATGAATCCGAGGATGATGTGAAGCGGGTTGAGTCGGCCATTAACAATGATTTACCCAGTAATATACGCAGCCAAAAGAATGTGCTTAATTGGCTGGTTAACCATCTCTCCTAAGACTGCGGAGACTGATGCAAAAAGACCCAAAAAACGAGCCGGAGGTGTCTCGAGACACCTCCGGCTTATTGATGATCGTATTTAAATTTTAAACGATTAACGGTTGGATGGGTAGCTCCTTACACCTCCATAGGTTGCTCGTCTATCTGGATCATCCGTATCAAACGTCTCGCGTACACTTTCCCAGCCGCTGCGGACCGCATCCTTGATTTCGTCCCACGTGCTTCGATCCGCGTAATGACCGGTTTCCCAGTCGCGGCGAATCTCGGTCTCAAGGTCGGGACCCCACATGGCGTAATTCTGGTAACGATCGTCCATACCTGAGATAAACCCGTAGCGATAGGCCGGCTCATACCAATCGTAGGTATGCGAACCAGTTCTATACTGTGTGTTATAGTGATCGCGATAAACAGTCTCCATCTCGGCATAGTCGGTCTCGATATCCAGAGCATCCATCACATCTTCCCAGCCACGACGCACTGCATCCTTAATATCATCCCAGGTGCGTCCGAGGGCCGATTCTGATTGATCCCATTCACGCCGGGCTTCAACCTCTAGATCATCCCACGTCTCATAATCGCTATAACGATCGTCCATGCCCAGATCATAGCCATAGCGATAACCGGGGGTGTACCAGTCATAGTCGCGACCACGGTCGGCATAGGTCGAGTCGTAATGCTCCCGATATCCGGGCTCGAACATGTCATAGCTGGACCCGTAACCTATTGCATCCTTTACTTCTTCCCAGCCACGACGGACAGCGTCCTTGAAATCATCCCAGGTTTGCCCGGCGGCGTACTCAGTTTGTTCCCATCCGCGCCGAGCATCGGCTTCCAGTTCGTTCCAGGTCTGGTAATCGGCATACCGCTCGTCATTAGCCAGCCGGTAACCATATCGATAGGCTGGATCGTACGAGACATAGTCGCGCCCGCTGTTGCCATAAGTGGACTGGTAGTGTTCCTGATAAGCAGGTGTATAGGACGAATAGTCGAGGTATTCGCTATAGTTGGCTCGATCAGTAGCGATTTCATCGGTCGTCCAGGCAGGTTGCGTCTCGTCATACCCGGTCCATCCCGTCTCGCGCCAGTACTCGGAGCGACGCTCGATATCCATGGGGCTGTAACGGTTCATGATCCCGACCGCTTTTTCAACCCGCGATTCGTCAGTCTTGAGGCCGACAAGAACGCCGCCGCGACGCACACTCTCAGCATACAGATCGACTTCCTCTTCCGGGACGCCCCAATTGACCAGAGCGCCCACCAAGCCACCCACTGCGGCCCCTATTCCGGCTCCAGCTAAACCTGCGACCAGCGGACCGGCAGCAATGATGGGACCGATGCCGGGGATAGCCAGAGCACCTAAGCCGAGCAGAACACCACCCAAGCCGCCGATGACACCACCGGTTGCCACACCTGCGGCAACGTCGGAGGCCATTTGATCCCCCTCAACCCCCGCAGTCCCTATCTCTTCATCTGTCCAGCGGTTGGAGGCAACGAGGCTGACATCGCCCCGGTCGAAACCGGACCGAACCAAATCGTTTATCGCCGCCTGGGCATCATTGATATCTTCATACAGTCCTACTACTGTTTTCATTTTTTTCTCCTTTCTGTCCTATAACAGATTATCAAATGGATGTGAACCTGAGCTGTGGTTCGCTATCACGTAAGGGCTTGATATAGTAGCCACGACGTGACCAGGGCCAGCACAACGATCAAGATCAAGAGCCATGTTGGGAAAGATACCCGTGGCTCTGGGGGGTCGTAGACTTTTACACCCTTATCACTTTCTTTTGTGTTTGGGATTTCTGTCTTTATTTCCTGGCGAGCGTTCGCTTCGTCATATGCATCCATAATATTTACCTCTTCTTGATGTGAAAGCCTTCGCCGGATGAGAAAGGTGAAAATTAGACGGCCGCTTTCCTTGCACCCATACAATAAAGGTGTTTGGCCGATTGCGATATGGGTAATAGGTATAGAACGAGTAATGAGTTACGGTACAGTTCGTGAGGGGAAGTCAAGTCTGGGTTTTAAGCCCTACCGTTCCTACAAACCTTCTAAACTAGCTCAAGAAGAGGACAAATTTTGAAGGATTTCGTACAGAAATATACCGGTTGCAACGGCCAAATTGAGCGATCCAACCCGACCATGCATCGGCAAGCGAAGGAGATCGTCACATATGGCGGCCTGTTCGGCCGTCAGTCCTTCCCGTTCGCTGCCCATTAACAGGATCAATGGTGATTCAAAGCGCGCCGAGTGGTAATCAACACGGCCGTGAGCCGATGTACCGTAAATATGATAGCCGTTGTGGTGTGACCAGGTCACAAACTCACTAAAAGGAGCCCTCACAACCGGCCGCCAAAAAGTAACCCCCATGGCGGCCCGTAGCGCGGTCGGATGATAGGGATCCACGCTATCGTCCAACAGGACAAGACCCGAGGCTCCAACGGCGTCGATGGTACGTAGAATGGTGCCCAAGTTGCCGGGGTCTTGTGGGGCAACAAGAGCCACGGCCCACGGTATTTCGGCCGGCGATAGATCAGCCAGCTGGATACGTCGCTGATGGGCCACAGCCAGGATGCCTTGGGGATTCTCTTTGCCGGCCGCACCAGCCAGAATATCAGCCGTAGTCGAAAAAATGGGGATTCCCAAGTTTTCGATTCGAGCGACGAGTTCGTGACCAAACCCACCAGTCAGCAATTCAGGCGCATAACATAGATATTCAAGTTGCGGGCCGGCCCCCGCCTCAAAGGCGGCTAGTGCTTCCCCAATATGAAACAATCCTTCGACGACGCACAAACCGGTCTCGTCGCGTTCTTTGCGCCTATGCAAAGCTCGGAGTTGTTTGATCTTGGGATTTTTATGACTGGCAATGGTGAACATTCAGGTTCATGATAACGCAGCCAGGCGCTGATTACCAACACTTGATGTAATAAAAAAAGCCGGCCAATCGGCCGGCTATCGCTTTTTATCACTTAAATTACAGCAACCAATGATTCCAGGGAATCTAAAAATTCTGCAAATATATTGTGGCTGTTTAAATCTGAAAACCGCCCCGATAGGGAACTACCTTGTACTGGAGATCGGTTACGAACTTCTCCAGTTGTTCATTTAAATCGACCCACAATTCGCTGTCCAAAAGACGGTCCATCGTTTGTCGATCGCTACAAACGAATCCAACGAGCCGGTTAGGTGCGTTTCCATAGGCTGTATGCCAAGCCTCGCTCATCTGTAACCCCATCGATTGCAGGGCAGGCACGTACTGGCCCATAACAAATTGGTAGTATTCCTGCAATGTCTCCTGTACAACATCGTATTCTAAAAGTAGCTTCATGCCGGTTTCATCCATATAAACCTCTTACGTATTATTTTAGCGCGCCAACGTAACTTTTCCATAAGGGTTTGCTCGATTCTAATCGATTCTCATCAAGCAGGAGATGAAAATGAGCCAATATTAGGTCAATTGACACCTTTAATCGGATCACGATATAATAGGGGGACTATTGCCCTGGTGGCGGAATTGGCATACGCGGTAGGTTGAGGGCCTATGCCCTTTGGGCGTGGAGGTTCGAGTCCTCTCCAGGGCACAGGGTTTAGCACCGGGAATTTATACAATTTCCGGTGTTTTCTTTTTTATTACACTCTCGGATAGAATTTTACTCGGCCCTAACCGCTTGACTTTGAGACGCTCATTCTTATAATTTATCCAAATTGGGTAGAACCGCGGCGCCATCGCCCCAAGGGAGCGATGGCGTTTTTGTTAAGGAGTTACTGGTATGGGAAAGATTCCGATAGGTATATTGGGGGCGACAGGCACGGTCGGTCAACGTTTTGTGCAACTGCTGGCCGATCATCCGTGGTTTGAAGTTGTGGCCGTGACTGGCTCGGATCGCACGGTTGGCCGACCTTATGGTCAAGGGGTCAACTGGATGATGCCGGGTGATGTACCGGCGACGACCGCCGGCCTGACCGTCCGGCCAACCGACTTGGATCTGGCCATCCCCGGTGAACCCCCGGTGGTCTTTTCCGCCCTGCCGACGGCTGAAGCGCGGGAGTGGGAGCCACGATTTGCCGCCGCGGGCTATGCCGTGATCACCAATACCTCCGTATTTCGGATGACATCCAATGTGCCGCTGCTTATCCCGGAAATCAATCCCGATCACACCTGTCTTATTCCGGCGCAACAAGCCGAGAACGAATGGCCGGGCTTTATCGTCGCCAGCCCCAATTGCTCGACGACGAGCGCGGTTTTGCCGCTTAAAATCTTCCAGGATGCCTTTGGCGTAGAGGCGGTACTCCTGACCACCTTGCAGGCTGTTTCGGGCGCGGGCTATCCGGGGGTTTCATCGCTCGACATTTATGATAACGTGGTGCCCTACATTGGAGGCGAAGACGAGAAACTGCAGAACGAGCCAAAGAAGCTCTTGGGCAGCGTGCGAGATGGACAGATGAACCCGGCCGAAATTGCCGTCAGCGCCCAGGCCAATCGCGTGCCGGTAGTGGATGGTCACCTGGCAAGCGTGTCGGTCAAACTGAGGCGACCGGCGACAGCGGAGGAAGCCATTGAGGTTTTGCGGTCCTGGAAGCCCCCGGCCGTCTGCGATCAATTACCTTCATCGCCACCTGAGGTGCTGATAGTCCGTGACGAGCCGGACCGGCCGCAACCCCGACGCGACCGCGATGCCGGCAATGGCCTGGCCTGGACGGTCGGCAAAGTGCGGGAATGTCCCGTTTTGGATATTCGCTATATGGCGTTGACGCATAACACCCTGCGTGGTGCGGCCAGCGGTTCGTTGCTAAACGCGGAATTGCTGCTGCTGCAGGGTTATATTGGCAATGGACATTTGTTCAAAACCTGACGCCTTCGACCTATCCGGTTTTGAAAGGAGAATTACAATGAGCGATCCGGGAACCATCAGCCCCCTGACCTCTCTGGCGATTTACGCTTTCGCCGCCATCGTTGTTGGCGGCATGGTGATCTACCTGGCTATGACCGGTCGGAAGGAGAAAAAGTAGGCGGTGATTAGCAGGTCAATATCCCGTGCTTAATCGACCGATTTGAGCTTTTCAGCATGACCGGGAATTGACCTGTTGCATACTGAATAAAAATCAGCTGGATCACTCCCCGACGGCCAACGAGTTGGGAATATAACCGGGCACGACCTGAACCCAGCTATTGCCTATCTGCAGCGGGAAGGAATTGCCGGCCGCATCTCGGTAGGTCAACTGATCCGTGCGACCTTCACGATGCCAGCTGACATCATAGCGTTGCCCGTCGCGGAACACAACAGCCGGGCCGGAGCCCCACAATTGAACTTCAATCGATAAGGCGGCACAAACCCCATTGTTGATTTGCTCGCAAATGGTCGCGTCGTTCACATGGTAAGGGGTCAGGTAAATGACGTTTGAGACGGTAACCTGCTCGTCGGTGTTGGCATCGACATGCTCCTCAAAATCCATCCAGCGGCGATACTTGCCGATGGCCGGATCGTAGACCCATTCGACCTTTTCGGTGCGATAGTCAATGTTGATCGTACCGGCCGGTGAACCACCGAGCGGCGGTTCTTCACTGAAGGCGTTAAAAGAGGTGACTCGCGGGGCTGCATTGAACCCTTTGTTCCCAACGGCTTGCCATAAATCGGCCAGGCGAATGTAGAGCGTGTGCTCGAATGGTTTGGTTTCGTCGCCGGTACGGTAGAAACCTGGTTCGCTGGCCCGGAGCAACCGGCTGCTGAAATCGGAGGCGTTAAGGCGCTGATTCACACCGACGCTGGCGCCGGAAAATGCCAGCATGGCGTCGTACATCGCCGGTAGTTCCACATCGATGAGCCGGGCACTGCGAATTGGACCTACATTGGGCGGAACGCGGCCATAAAATAGGGCTGTGAAACGGGTGACCGATCCCTCGGTCCAATGCTCAAAGATAATATCAGCATCGTTCAAACCTGCTTGGGGGCGAGTATAGGACGGTGGGGCGTTGGACAGCTTGACGGTGATCGGCCGCCGTTGCAGATCCTCCGGATCAGTCACTTCTTCGCCGGTGAAGGGGTTCCGATTGACGAAGGAGCCGGCCTCGGCCGCCAGAAAAACTACATCCGGTGCCGGGGTCACATCCGGGGTCGGCGGCGGGGAAATGGTCTGAGTGACTTGCGGGCTCACAATAGGCGGCGGTGGCAAGGTGGCGACCAACTCGGCCGTCGGCGTGGGTTGAGTCAGAGCTTGAGTGGTGGATGTGGCGTTGACCTCAGCCGCCGCTGTCGCCAGCGCTTCGGTCGGTGGTGGTGGGATATTGCCCGGTCCGCTATTGCCGCCGCAGGCGACGGATATCAGGGCGATGATAATCAGTAAAAAGAAAAACCTGTTCGACTTCATGATGTAATACTTCACTAGACAATAATTCATTTAAGGCAACGACCAATGCCTGACAAGCCATAGAGAGTTTCAGCCAGGTTTTCGAATTATATGAGGTTCGAGCAGGAAGTCGTAACGTTTGAGCGACTGGTAACCGATTATTAACCGCCGCTTCTAAAGAAGATACCTGGGCTCAAGAAGAAAAAATTGCTCAAGTTGCTCGTGATAGTTGGCCGGGTAATATTCGCCTGAAGCCCGGTCGAGAACGTACTCACCGGAATAATCGCCTCGTGCAATCCGTTGCAGCATATCGATCAGTCGGTCTACATCCTCACTGTTGTTGTAACAGCCGAAGCTGGCTCGCACCATGCCCGGCATCTCCGATTTATCGCCGCTAAGCATCTGATCGCGCCAGCGATCTGATTCGTGATCATTAAGTTGGAGCAGGTGGACGACATAGGGGTGGGCGCAAAAGCAGCCGCTGCGCACGCCGATTCCGCCCTCGTAACCCAGAATGGCGGCCACCAGGAAGTGAGACACGCCGGCCAGATTAAACGGGATGACGCCGACTTTCTCATGCGCCTTGGCCGGATCACTCTGCCCGTAGATTTGAATACCGGGAACCTCCTGTAGTCGTTCCAACGTGTAGGTAATCAGGTGTTCTTCATGGGTGGCGACGGCTTCCATGCCGACTTCCATAAGGACTTGCGCCGCGACGGCCATGGCCACCGCGCCGACGACGTTGGGGCTGCCGGCCTCATCGCGGTCCGGCGCACCCGCCCAGTAGACCTCGTCTAGTGTCACGATATCGACCGTTCCACCCCCACGATATTCCGGCGGGCTTTGCAGGAAAAACGCCTTTGGCCCAATCAGCGCGCCCGTACCGTAGGGAGCATACATTTTGTGGGCCGAGAGGACGACGAAATCAAGGTGTTCCGGGTCATCATCAGGCCGCATATCGACCCTTCGGTGAGGGGCCAGCTGGGCGGCATCGACCAGGATACGCGCGCCGGCCGCATGGGTCTTGCGGGCGAGGCGATGGATGGGCTGCAGAAAACCACTGACGTTTGACGCACCGGTGACAGTTACCAACGCCACCCGACCGGCATAGCGTTCTAATTGGTGGTCAAAGTCATCCTCATCCAGGCGTCCGTCTTGCAGGGCTTTAATATGAAGAACCTCGGCTCGCGGCCGCCAGGGCAGGTCGTTGGAGTGATGTTCCAGTTGGGTAGTGAGGATCACCGAATCAGGTTCACAAGGTAGACGGTAGGCCAGTTTGTTGATGGCCTCAGTCGTGTTCTTGCCGAAGATGACTGTGTTGGTATTCAGATCGGCGCTCACGAAGCGACCGATGATCGCATGGGCTTGGTCATAGGCCACGGTGCTCAGGCGCGACTTGAAGCCCGTGCCCCGGTGGACGCTGGAGTAGTAGGGCATAAAGGCATCGATCGCCTCGACCACATCGATCAGCGCCGGCGTGCTGGCGGCATTGTCCAGATTAACATAAGGTGTAAGGCGGCCATCCAGTAACGGCACTTCCCGATTCCGACCGACAATTCGGTCCCGCATGTCGATCATCGTTGGAGATCCAATCATGGCAACTCTCTTGAATCCAAATTACAACCCGCCCATCTAATGTTAACCGGGCCAACATCCATTAAAAAAACTGCCACATCTTGCCCTGTATTTTCCATCACAGGTCTTGTCGGCCTTCCACTGCGCGGCCGAGGGTGATCTCGTCGGTGTACTCCAGATCGCCGCCGACGGGCAGGCCGCGGGCCAAACGCGTCAGCCGGAGGGCACGATCGGTCAAACGACGTTGCAGGTAGAGCGCGGTCGACTCTCCTTCCAGCGTTGGATTAGTGGCCAGGATGATCTCGGTGAAATTTCCGGCATCGACGCGGGTAACCAATTCATTGATGCGCAAGTCCTCGGGGCCAATGCCTTCGACAGGCGATATCGCTCCATGGAGGACATGATAGCGACCGTTGTAAGCCCTCGAGCGCTCGATAGCCAGGACATCCAGGGGCTCCTCGACCACACAGAGGAGCCGCGGGTCGCGGGTTTCGTCCTCACAGAGCGGGCAGGGGTCATCCTCGGTGATATTGAAGCAGACTGAGCAAAGCCGGGTGAGTTCCTTCAAATCCTGCAAGGCCGACGCCAGGTCAATGGCTTGGTTGTCGGTCTTGCGTAACAGGAAGAAGGTCAGCCGCGAAGCCGACTTGGGCCCAACCCCCGGGAGCCGGGCAAATTCATCAATGAGCCGCTGGACCGAGCGCGGTAGCACTGTTTGGGCCATGATTTAGCCCAAACCCAAACCGCCGAGCAGGCCGTCCATGCCGCCCACGTCACCGGTGATGCCTTCCATGCGTTCGGCAGCCATGGCCTGGGATTGCTCGATAGCAGCGTTGATGCCGGCTACAAGCATATCCTGCAAGAATTCAGCCTCCTCCGGATCGAGAAGCTCCTTTTCGATGGTGATATTCTTTACTCGCTGGTGGCCGGTGATGGCGATTGAGATGGCCCCTCCGCCGGCGGTAATAGTCATCGTTTCATTCTCTAGCGCCGCCTGAGCTTCGGCCATTTCCTGCTGCATCTTCTGCATCTGAGACAACATATCGTTAGGGCTTCCGCCGGCTTTCTTCTTGGCCGGTTTGCCCCGAAAGGTACGTTTGGTCATAAGATCCTCTCTTTCATTGCGGCAGCGACGACTGCCCGGCAATGTCTGTTCTCTTTCTTTGCTCGTCGCTTGCCATTCGTCGTTTGTCAATCTTCCCGAATCACCCCGCCTAATTCATTGGCCAGCGCCTGGAATTCCTCCCGCCTGATAAGTACCGGATAATCGTTCGTCACTACCGTGCGGATGGTACATTCGACGCCGCTGAGAGCCCGGAAGGCATCGGTGACGGTCGCCGCCGCACCCGGAGTCTTGTCGAATTTTTCGCGCAAGAGTGGGTAATCAAATCCGAGAATAATCGTCATGCCCTCGATGGCCAGCGGTTTGCACATGGCCAGTAGTGCGGGCAGGTTTTTCATTTTCCGGCCAACAACCTGTGTCATCTCCGGCCAGAATCCGGCAATGGCGGGGACACTCAGGGCAGATGCCGCTGCAGGCGGAGCAGGTGATGTTGTCTCCTGGTTGGCGGACTCCTTGATCGGGCTGCCCTCTTTTTTCGCCTTTGCCGGCGCTGGTTTGCGGTGTGATGGGGCAGGGGCGGGAGTCGGCTCGTCCCTGGTAGTATCGGCGACCGAACCGGTCACCGCGGGCGGTATCACGGCCCAAGCCTGTGGGGCTTCCGGCAGTAGTTCCAGGAAGGCCAGTTCCAGCGGCAATTGCGGCTGCCAGCTACCGGCCGGCTGCATTGCCGCCTCGTGGAAGCGGCGTGTCGCTTCGATCAAGGCACGTCGCGGCGCTCGTTGGGCCTGGGCCGTCATGGTTGTCTTCCGATCGACCGGACCCTCCACATCAAGTTCCCCGCCGGCGGCTTGCAGCAACAACAATTGCCGCAGGTGGGCTACCATCTGGCGACAGAACTGGCGGGCGTCAGCACCGGATCCCAGCGCGTCATGGATAACGCCCAGTCCACCGGCGCTGTCGGCATCAAGCCAGGCGTCGGTCAGGGCCAGGACGGCCGCGTCGGGGGCCGTTCCCAGGACCATCTGTGCGCGGGCCAGGGTGATCTTATCTTCCGGCGAAACAACCAGCTGGTCGAGCAGGCTCTCCGCGTCACGCAGACTGCCGGAAGCTTGTCGGGCGAGGAGCTCCACCGCTTGCGGCTCGATGGCCAGTGTCTCCCGGCCGACCAACCAGTTCAGCCGCCCGGCTATCTCGACGGTGGTCAGCAACCGGAAATTGAATTGCTGGCAGCGCGACTTGATCGTCAACGGTATCTTGTGCTCTTCGGTCGTGGCCAGAATGAAGATAGTATGGGCCGGAGGTTCTTCCAATGTCTTGAGCAGGGCGTTGAAGGCTGCTGTTGAAAGCATGTGGACTTCGTCGATGATATAGACCTTGTAACGTCCCTGGCTGGGAGCGAAGTTGACCTTGTCGCGTAGATTGCGGATGTCGTCGACGCCGGTGTTGGACGCGGCGTCAATCTCGATCAAGTCCAAATAGCGAGCTTCATTGATGGCCAGACAAATGGGGCAACTGTCGTCGGGGCGGTCGGCCGGGTCATCGGACGTGCAGTTAACTGCTTTGGCCAGCAGACGCGCTATCGTCGTCTTACCCGTCCCGCGCGGCCCGCAAAAAAGGTAGGCATGGCCGACACGACCGGCCACGACGCTGTTTTGCAGCGTATGGGTGACGTGTTCCTGGCCTATGACCTGGTCAAACCGGGCCGGCCGCCATTTGCGTGAGAGGGCTTGAGACATGCTGAATCCGGTGGCCGTTCTTGTAGGTTGAAGTTTAGCATTGATAGGTAGTAGGCACAAGGTAAGCAACTAGGTCAGGCAAGCAATTTCACTCTAGGAAGCTACTGTATGGGCGAGACAGCGCGGTCTCAAACTTTAACTATGATGATCGAAAGCGCTGTCTCGTCCAGGTAAAGTTTGTACCCTGGAAAGTGCAGAGTCTGCAATTATCAGATAAAAAGGGAGTCATGCGATGTTTTTGGATTGTCGCTCTTATAGACCATCTGTGCTAGACTGTGGGTGCCATGACTCTGGAATTCGAAAGATTAGGCCCTGATCTGACCCGGATGGCCGCGGCTGCGGTGGAGATCGCCCGCGACCAGAGGACCCGTGCCGCTCGGCTACGTGAGTTGCTGGCCGACCATGCCACCGATTGGCTGGGGATTGACGCCGGGTTGGCCAGAGCCGTCGCCGAGCAAGGCGAGGAACCGAAGTTCTTCCGCGCCGCCCGGCCGTTGTGGCACAACGAACCACTTGACCAGAGTATATCACCCGACCTCGTGCCTCAACGGGCAACTATCATCGCTACCGACGGCTCACAGATCATGCCCGATCGCCACGCCGCATTTCTTTATTCGCTGATCAATATTGGCGCGTTCATCTATCATCACGGCACAGCCGGCGTGCCGGATGCTCGCTCAGAGCCGATCATTTATTACCCGATGCCGGATGGTGACGATCTCGGCCCGGACGAACCCGGTTTCGACAAAAATGAGATCACCCTCGCCCGCGATCGCCGCGAAATCGAGAAGCTGGCCGATTTGGCCTGGGAATTCCGGCATGCCGCGCCGCTCACCCTGGCCATTCTGGATCAACGGTTGCTCTATTGGCCGTTCGGCGGCACAAATCGCGACGCTGACCTGGCCGTTGCCGCGTGGACGAAAGCGATGACCAAGGTTCGTGACGCCGCGGCGCTGCTGGCCGGCTATATTGACCGGCCGGGCAAGCGCTCGGTGGTGACCATGCTTAAGACCCTTTCGGACGACCCTGATTTGGACTGGAAGAAGCTGGGCCAGCGGCCGCCTTTCGGCGAGCTGACCGACGCCGATCTGTATGCGAGCATTCTCGGTCCCGGCGATCGCAGCCCTGTTTTCATCGATGTGTCCCCAGCCAATACCCGCTTCGCCGATGCCGAATCACAAAATGAGGTTTGCTTCTTTTATCTTAATCCAGGCCTGACCGGGCCGGTGTCGGTGGACGAAGAAAGTATAGCCGTTGGGCGGAGCCTGGCCCGTGTCGATATTCCGCTATGGGTGACGCGCGATCCAGGTGCGGTTGCCGCTGTCCACAGCTTGCTCGTCGATCAGTGCCGCATCGCCGGCGATTATCCTTATGCCCTGGTGCGGGCCGACGAGCTGGCTGTGGTCGGGCGCGACGATGAGACGAATTTGAATGTCATGATCGATCAATATATGCAACGGGCAGGAATCGAGGGCAGTGTGACAGCCAAGCATGGTAGCAAACAAGATGCCCGCGGTGGGCGCACGCTTCATAGCTTTTCCCGATTTTGATTGGAGGGTGTGATGGCAGAAATTCCTTTCGACAGCTCAAATGCGGTGCCTATCGGCCGCGTGCTCCGGGCTAGTACTCAGGGCTTCGTCGTCGGCTGCCAGGTGCGCCAGCTGTCGGCTCCATCTTTCGGTTGCCTGGTGAAGGCTCAGCCGGTCGAGGCGCGGGAGGTCATCTTCGGCCTGCTCTACGATATGAATGTGGCCGACGATCCGCTGGTGCGCCGGCTTATCCTGGCCGACAACCAGACGGAGGCGGTCATAAACGACCAGCGCCAGAACCGCCTATTGCCCATCGAGATGAGCGTGCTGGCCGTCGGCTATCGTCGCGATGGGCTTATATACCATGGCTTGCCACCCCGTCCGCCGCTCAACCTCGATCCGGTTATCCTTTGTGAGGACTCGGTCGAGATCGAACGATTTACGGACCGGTTGGGCTATTTGCGACTCATCCTGCGCGCCACCAATCTGGGCGTGCCAGTTGACCAGTTACTGGTAGCCCATGTTCAGGGTATCTACCAACAACGTGGCGGGGATGGCATATGGGCGGCGGCTGTCATTGGCGAGCTGGTCGAACTGCTCCGCAGCGATTACGATACTCTGGTGCCGGTGATTGAGGCCATTGGTGAGGCTCTGCCGGAACTCGGTGGTCAGGCCCTTGCGGGAGGCTTCTGATGAATGAGATAAACGACCAACCTCTGGGCTACATCGTCGGCGGCGGCCTGAAAGAAGGTTTTCGTGTTCGCCTGACCATTCGCGCCGATGAGGTGCAAGAAGGCAGTTTCGTTGTGTGCGAGGGCGGGCGATTTCGCTATTACGGTCTGGTGACCGATTTGAATCTCGGCTCAACCGACCCACGTTTCGCCGACGAGAAGTCAGACCGACTGCCGGCGGGCATCCAGAACACGCTTTACGGTAAGACACTGTACACAACACTGGCCATGTACCCGACCCTGATGCTCGACCTGGGTCCGGAACTAACCTCGCCGGAGCGGGCGGTCTGGCAAGCGCGAGTTGACAGCGGCGAAGAGAATCCCGGTCCCCGACCGGTCAAGACGGTGCCAGCCCACCACGCGCCAGTGCGCCCGGCAAACGAAGGGGATGTGGCCGCCATCTTTGGTGAGGAAGGCGGCGCTAACTTTGCCATCGGTCAAACCATCGAGCAAGGCTATCCCGTGTGCCTGGATTTGCAGCGTTTCGTCAAGCGCTCCAGCGGCATCTTCGGCGCAACTGGCACCGGCAAGAGTTTCCTGACGCGCATGGTTCTGGCGGGCTTGATGCAGGCCAATGTTGCGGCGGCATTGGTTTTTGATATGCACAATGAGTACGGTTTCGATGACCGCGATAGCGACCGGGATGTGTCGGTCCGTGGTCTGAAGGCAATGTTCGGTCAGAAAGTGCAGATCGCGGCCCTGGGCAAGGGCGCGCGGGTGCGCGGCAATCAACCTGACTTTACGCTGGAGCTGGCCTTAGGCGACTTCCGGGCGGCCGATATCCTGTTGCTGGCCGATACGCTCGATTTGACTGACACGGCGATGGTTACACTCAGTGCGTTGGAACGCGTCTATCAAAAAGATTGGTTCGCCGAGTTCATGAAACTTGAACCAGGGGCAGTGATCGAAGATATGGATAGCGGTAAAAAAATTCCCGCGCCAAATTCGGTCGCCTATTGGGCGAACCGGCAGAATATCCATCCGGTGGCGGCCGAATCCCTTCACCGCAAACTCCAACCTATCTTTAACAAGTCCTACGTGGTTGCCCATCCGGCGGCCGATGCCGTCAAGTCTATCGTCGACCAACTGGAAAATGGCCGTCATGTCATCCTGGGTTTTGGAGAGTATGATCAGGAACTGGATTACATGCTCGTCTCCAATGTGTTGACCCGGCGCATCCGTGAAGAATGGGTGCGCAAGACCGAGCGCAACAAGACCTTCGGTGAAGCGCCGCCGCGACCGCTGGTCATCGCCATTGAGGAAGCCCACAAGTTGCTCAGTCCCCAGGTTGCATCACAGACGGCCTTCGGCACCATCGCCCGCGAATTGCGCAAATACAACGTGACGTTGCTCATTGTCGACCAGCGTCCGTCGGGCATCGATGATGAAGTGATGTCCCAGCTCGGCACGCGCATCACCGGCTGGCTGGGGGATGAGGATGATATCCGCGCCGTGCTAAGCGGTCTGGCTGGCCGCGACCAGCTACGAGGGATGCTGGCCCGCTTGCAGGAGAAAGAAGAAGTACTCTTGCTGGGCTGGGGCGTTAAGATGCCCATACCTATCCGGTCGCGCCGTTACGACGTGGCCTTCTACAATGATATGCGAGGCCGGCGGAAAGGCGGGATTTCGACCGAACGGCCCTATACCCTGGAGGAGGCCAACCGGGATTTGTTTTAGAAGCGGGAGATGCGGTGGCTTTTTTCCGCTTTTCCTGACCCTTGAGAAACTCTGCACGAGATCCTCTGGCTGTTGCCGAATCCCAACGGCTGTGTTACGATGTGGACATCATTTATTATTCACAGATTATTATTCATTCGGGTCTGATTGCATTCTTATTATTCTGTTGAAGCTGGTACTCGTGATTCAATTTTCAGGCGTTGTTTGCTTGAGTCTCTCAATAACTGACTTGCAGTCGCGAAGTGACTTCGACCGGTTGTAAGATCGTTTTTGTTTTGATCAATCGGGGCTATTTGGCCCGGTAATGGACAGACTCCGAATGGTGGATGCATTGTATGCATTCACCTTTTTTGTTCTTTTATTCTTGTTGGAGTAGAGCCCTTTTATTGTTCGGAGTTATTGATCATTATGGAATCGCGTGTCGAATTCATCTCCAGAATTATCGGTGCATTGGTAGCGGCCAGTGCCTTGGCTATTATTGGGGTCCAGTTGGCCGGAATGTTCAATTTGGAACCGATCCCTTATGCGGTGGCTCTTGGGGTTGGCGGAGGCTTGTTGGGAGCGTTTTTAGGTTTTTTGTTTACCCCTTATTTGACGATCCGGCCGATCAACGCTGTTCGCCAGGCTCTTTCGGCGATGCCGCTGGAAAGATTGCTCGCCTTAATGATTGGCGTCTTTCTGGGGTTGATCGCCGCAGCTTTGTTTTCCATCCCCCTGTCTCAATTGCCGTCGCCATTCAAGGAGATTCTCCCTCTAGCTTCGGCGCTCGGGTTTTGTTACCTGGGAGCGGTTCTGATGATGAATCGCTATCGAGACTTGCGGGATTGGTTTGGCGGGATGCGGCTGTCACGCAATCCGGTCAAGGTGGTAGAAGGCGCATCAACCGAGGACGAGAATGTCATTTTACTCGATACCAGCGTCATTATCGACGGCCGCATTCTCGACATCGGGCGGACCGGGTTTATTCGTCATACCTTGCTGGTGCCCAATTTCGTCCTCAAGGAATTGCAGCACATCGCCGATAGCGCCGACGCCCTGCGCCGCAACCGTGGCCGTCGCGGCCTGGATATCCTTAGCATGTTGCAAAACGAATCTCCCGTCCCGGTGCGGATCACCGACCTCGACGCAACCCAATCCCGCGATGCTGACAGCAAACTGGTGTTGCTGGCCCGGCGGTTGGAGTGTCCCATCATGACCAACGATTACAACCTGAATAAGGTTGCTGAGTTGCAAGGCATCACGGTGCTCAACGTAAACGATTTGGCCAACGCGGTCAAAGCGTCATTCCTGCCCGGTGAAGAGTTGACGGTAACAATCATCCAGGAAGGTAAGGAGTATGGGCAGGGGGTAGCCTATCTTGACGATGGGACGATGGTCGTTGTTGAAGACGGCCACCGATTGTTGAATCAGACCCAGAATGTTGTCGTTACCAAAGTGTTGCAGACAGCGGCGGGTCGAATGATTTTTGCCAAGCCATAAAGGTTGGATACACTCAATCATCGGCTGTATGCCCGAAGTTAATTGAAATCCCTTGGGAGACGTTCATGTCGCTTAAGATTTATAATGTCATGACGCGGCGCAAGGAAGAGTTTGTGCCGCTAACATCCGGTAAGGTCAACTTCTACGTTTGCGGCCCCACGGTTTACGACTACTCCCACATCGGCCACGCCAAGACCTACGTCAACTTCGACGTCATCATGCGCTACCTGCGTTTCCTCGACTACGACGTGCTCTACGTCCAGAATATCACCGACGTCGGCCACATGTTGGACACAGGCGAAGACCGTATCTTGAAGAAGGCGCGACAGGTCTCGGCCCTGCCGATGCAGATCGTGGAAACTTACACCCGCCAGTACTTCGAGGACATGGATGCGCTCGGTGTACGCCGGCCCGATATCAGCCCGCGCGCGAGCGGCCACATCCCGGAACAGATCGCCCTGATCGAGCGGCTGCTGGAGAAGGGCCATGCCTACGTCGTCGATGGCTCGGTCTACTTCGACGTCGCCTCTTTCCCGGAGTACGGCAAGCTGAGTGGGCGCATCGTCGAAGACTTGGAAGAAGGCGCGCGCGTCGCCATTCGTCAGGAAAAGCGCCACCCGGCCGACTTCGCCTTGTGGAAGAATGCCGACCCGAACCACATCCTGCGCTGGTCCAGCCCGTGGGGCGAGGGCTTCCCCGGCTGGCACATCGAATGCTCGGCCATGGCGGCCAAGTACCTGGGCGAGACGTTCGACATCCACGGTGGCGGCATCGAAAATATTTTTCCCCACAACGAGTGCGAGATCGCCCAGAGCGAGGCCGCCCACGACGCGCCTTTCGCCCGTTATTGGATGCTGATCGGCTCGCTGATGCTGGAAGGCGTCAAGATGAGCAAGAGCCTGGGCAACACGCTGACGATCAAGGATGCGCTGGAGCGTTGGAGGCCCGAGGCGATTCGTACCTTCATCCTATCCAGCCAGTACAGCAATCCCATCGACCTCACCGATGAAGCGGTCGAGGCGGCCCAAAAAGGTTGGCAGCGCATCTGGGGCGCGGTCACGTTAACGCGCGAGCAGTTGCGGCATGCCGAGGAAGGGGAGGCCAGCGTGGTAGTCAAGGATATGCTGGCCAAGACTCGGGATCAATTTATCGAGCGCATGAACGATGATTTCAACGCGCCCGGCGCGCTGGCTGTGTTACAAGATCTAACTCGCCAGGTCAATGCTCTCATCAATGAGTCCGGGCCGCAGACCCAGGGTACACTGACCGCGATCGATACACTTTACCGCGAATTGGGCGGTGACGTGTTGGGAATTATACCGGAGCGCGCAGAAGGTGGAGCTGATGCTGAGCGTGAAGACGGCCTGGTACGATTGCTCATCAATCTGCGCGCGCAGGCACGGTCCAATAAGGATTGGGCTACGGCCGATATGATTCGCAACCGGCTCAACGAGCTGGGAGTCGTTCTGGAAGATAGAGCGGATGGCACCGTCTGGAAACTCGGCTGAGATTCTGGTTCGCCGCCATCCGGTACTGGAAGCGCTTCGCAGCTGTCGCCGGGCGCTCTATCGCCTGCATTATGAACCTTCGCGTAATGTCCAGCCGATCCTAGCCGCAGCCCGTAATGCCGGAATAGAAACCAAGGCTGTCACAAAACCAGATCTTGACCGGCTGGTGCAGCTTCACAAAGCAGACACCAAGCACCAGGGCGTTGTCCTCGAAGTGGGGCCTTTCCCCTATGCTGATCTGGAAGAAATGCTGGCGCTGGCTGAACAGAGAGGTGAGCCACCGCTCTTGATGCTGTTGGACCTGTTGCATGGCCCGCAGAATATCGGCGCATTGCTGCGGACGGCCGAAGCCTGCGGCGTCCACGGCGTCATCTTGCAAGACCGCCGCGCGCCAGAGATCACCCCGTCTGTTGTCCAATTTTCGGCGGGCGCAACCGAGCATTTGCTCATTGCCAAAGTGACCAACCTTGTCCAGACAATGCGCGCTCTGAAAGATGCCGGGGTATGGCTGGCCGGCCTCGATATGGATGAGACCGCCGTCGACCTGGGACAGGCCGATCTCAACCGGTCGCTAGGCATTGTTGTCGGCCACGAAGGGGAAGGCCTGCGCCACTTAGTGCGCGACAATTGCGATTTTCTGATTCGACTACCGATGCGTGGTCAAGTAGAATCTTTAAACGCAGCCGTGGCTGGATCGATCCTGCTATACGCCGCCTGGCAGTCACGAGGGTTCAACCGCTTTGTCTGAAATGAATGCGGGATTTACCGTCAGTAGAATGGCTAGCGCTCGCATACCTACCGACGCGGGTGAGTTTTCTCTTTGTCTTTATCACAATAGCCTCGATGGTAAGGAACACCTGGCACTGATAACCGGTGACTTGAACGATGGAGTGGATATCCTGGTGCGCGTTCACTCCGAGTGTTTCACCGGCGATGTATTGGGTTCAATTCGCTGTGACTGCGGGCCCCAGCTGAATGCGGCCGTGAAGCTCATCGCTCGTGAAGGACGCGGCATCGTCCTTTACCTGCGCCAAGAAGGGCGGGGCATCGGCTTGCTGGAAAAGTTGCGGGCTTATAACTTGCAGGATATCGGCTATGACACGGTCGATGCCAACTTGCTCCTGGGGCATCAGGCCGACTTGCGGGATTACCGTGTGGCCGCCTATATGCTGAAGGATCTCGGCGTGCAGTCGATCAAGCTCCTGACGAATAACCCGGAAAAGATCGATGGCCTTGTCCGCGCCGGTATTCCGGTCACCGAGCGGGTGCCACTTCAAACCGCTGTCAATTCCGAGAATGCCCATTACCTGGACACAAAAGCCCGCCGGATGCGCCATCTGCTGCAACTGGATCGCCTGGAAATAGACCAGTTGTTGCCGGAGCAACCGGCAAATGATGATTCCACAGCCTGGTTTGCCCGGGCCTTGTCAGAAAGCATCAGACCGGGTGAAACCCTGCGCGAGTTAATCTCTCTGCCACCTGGTCGCCACGGCCGTCCTTTCATCACACTCAGTTATGCCCAAAGCCTGGACGGTTCGATTGCCGCCCGGCGTGGCGAGCCGACGGCGATCAGCGGGCCGGAAGCCATTCGTCTGACCCACCAGATGCGCACCCATCACGATGCTATCCTGGTTGGCATCGGCACTGTTATCGCTGACAACCCCCATTTGAATGTGCGCCATGCCCGCGGGCCGGATCCGCAACCGGTGGTTGTAGACAGCCGCTTGCGATTCCCTTCCTGGGCGCGTTTGCTGCGCGAGCCGGAACGCCAGCCATGGATCGCCACGACCGATGCCGCCGACCATAGTCGGCAAGCCGAGCTGGAAGCGGCCGGCGCGCGCGTATTCCGGTTGCCGGCCGCTCCTAATGGAATGGTGAGCTTGCCGGCCTTGCTCGACTTTCTGGGAGGCAGGCATGCTCGCATGCGGAGTGTCATGGTCGAGGGTGGGGCCACGGTGATCAGTAATTTCCTGGCCGAACACCTGGCTGATCGGCTGGTGCTGACGATTGCGCCGATGTTGCTGGGCGGGCTGAATGCCGTGGGCAGTCTGGGCCAGGTAAACGGGCGGATCTTTCCCCGCCTTACCCAACCCCGCTATCAACCGATGGGGCAGGATGTGATCTTGTATGGGGAACTGGTGTGGGAATAGAATCACCGTTTGTCGATTTTGTGATTGATTCGATACCGCGATGAAACAGTTTGGACCGATGGTTTCAGCTCGGCTCCGGTCCTGCCGATCCCCAGCCCGCGATGTTGGTTTCTCCATAAATCTTGAGCGGGATAACCCGTACTAGAAGCTCCCCTTCGACGGCATTACGCCGTCCATATGAATCGGCCAAATCCTCACTCATAGGCCCATTGTTGCAGTTCATCCAGATCTTGGGAGAGTGCAACCGAACCATCGTACTTGACGAAGGTGAATGGCGGGGCTTCATCGTCCACGACCAGGGAGACATACGGGCTGTGGCGCATATTCGCGGTCTTGACTGTGGTATGCCAGGTAGTGAATAACAATTGGTCGCCGTCCAGAGTAAACCAGATCGGCACAACGTGTGGCCGGCCGTCTGGGCGCACGGTGGCGATTTTCCCGGTCCGGGCCTCTGAGAGCATAAACGCCAGGCATTCGGCTCGCGATAATTTTTTCATCAGCTATCTCCTGGAAGTTGGGTGCTTAAGCCGTTAGAGTATCAGGGCCATGATGTAATCATCCCGGAACTCCCCGTCGCGAAATACGGCTTGCCGCCGGGTGCCTTCAATCTCAAATCCTAGCTGCTGGTAGAGGTGAATAGCCGGTTCGTTGCGGGCCAGGACCTGGAGCTCAATGCGCTTGATGATGCCGGATTGACGGGTCGGGAGGGCTCGGCGGGTCGATCAGCCGCAGGGGCCCTTTCGACGCGCAGCGACTCGTCGAAGATCTCGAACAGGCGGGTGGCCTGCTCGGCGATCTTGAGCGAGTCCCACAC
>JAWOHK010000106.1:0-5377 GCA_046485205.1 Chloroflexota bacterium
CAGGTAGAGCAGGGTGGAGTTTTTGTAGTCGAAGGGCGAGCCGACGCCCAACCCACCGGCGTCGTGGGCGTGGAGCCGGTCGCGCACGTAGTCGAAGGTCGATTCCAGGCGTCCATAGCCGGCCGTGCGCATCGTGGCCGAGGTCATGACGACCGTTTCGTGGGCGTGGAAGATGTGTTCGGCGACCAGCGGCCCGATATGGAGCGGCGCGGCGTGGAGCGAGATGTTGTCCTTGAACTGCTCGGTCCAGTAGATCATCTCGTCGCTAGGCGAGAGGATGATGCCGTCGATGTTCTTGCGCGCATCCTCCAGCGTCTGGCCGCTGGTCATCAACGCCGCCCGCAATTCATCCTCGCCCTCGATGTCGATTTCCCGGGCCAGATCGCCCACCGCCTCGGCCAGCTTCAGGAAGGCCTTGGCGATGACGCCGAACAGCTTGCTCAGATTGTCCCAACTCTCTTCGATCAGGTGAAAGTCGGGCTGGACACGCGTGCCCGGCGTGATACGGGTCTGCTGGGCGAACTGGCCGCGCTCGCCGCTCTGGCTGCGCAGGAAAAAGTCGAGCGTGGTGAAGAAATCCTCCAGCTGGAAGATGGCCGCCTGGGCGTCGGCCCGCATGCGCTCGGCGTAGGTGTCGATTGACGCGGCCGTGTCGGCCGGCGCGGCGGCGGCGATTCGCTGGGTGGTGTTGCCCACCAGCCCCGCCTTCGGTCGCGAGGCTTCTTCCAGGACAGTTTGCAAGAAGCGCTTGTCGGCCCGGAAGCTCAGGCCATCGGTGACGGCCGACTCCAGGTGGTGGGCCTCGTCGATGATCAGATCGCGGTATTCGGGCAGGACCTTGCCGTTGGCGGAGATGTCGGCCAGCAGCAGGGCGTGGTTGACGATGACCAGGTGGGCCAGCTCGGCCTTCATCCGGGCGATATGGACCGGGCACTTTTCGGTCGCGCACTGGTCGGCGGTGCAGGTCGGGTTCTCGCCGTTCAGCTTGGCCCAGGCCAGCCGCTCGCCCGGCGTGCGCACGACGATCTCGCCCACATCGCCCGTCAGGCTGTGGGGCAGCCACAGCAAGATACGGGCGTAGAGGGCCATCTCGTCGGCGCTGTTGGGGCCGCTGCGACGCATCTGCTGGAAGAGACGGGTGCAGAGGTAATTGCTGCGGCCCTTGCGCACCGCCGCGCGCAGGTCGAGGTTCAGCGCCGACTGTAGGCCGGGGATGTCTTTGTGGATGAGGTGGTCTTGCAGGTTGATGGTGTTGGTCGAGATGACGACGCGGCGGCCATTCTCGGTGGCCCAAAATGCAGCGGGCAGCAGGTAGCCGAGGCTCTTGCCCGTGCCCGTTCCGGCCTCCACCAGCACCTGGTGGCCGTGATTGAAGGCATCGGCCACCGTCTGCATCATTTCGATCTGCTGCGGCCGGTACTCGAAGCCGTCGAAGGCCAGCGCCAGCTGGCCGCCCGGTTCAAGCAGGGCCGTCAGCCAGAGGATATCCAGCGGTAAGGGGTGCTCCAGCGGCACTGGTATCTGGCCTTCCAGTTTTGGCGGCGAATAGAGGCGCGGCAGGCGACCGCGCTGGCGCAATTCCCCGCCCTCGAAGGCATGGCGAGCGCGCTCGGCCAGCACCTCCTCAAAGAACAATGTCTCCGGCCAGCCCAGGTTGCGGCCCGCCTCGACGATCTCCTCCAATTGGACCAGCGATAGGGCCAAGGCTCGCTCGCGCAAGGCCAGGAATAGTTCAACGGTTTGCTCGGCATCCACCAGGGCGCGGTGGTTGCCTCCGGCCGAGGGAAAGTTGAAGAAATCAGCCAACGCTCCCAGGCCGAACCGCCCGGCCTCCGGGGCCAGGATCGACGCCAGGGTCACCGTGTCGATGCGCCGGTTGCCACGCACTAGGCGCGCTTCACGCAGGAAGCCCAGGTCGAACTCGATATTGTGGCCGACCAGCACATGATCAGCCAGCACGCCACTGAGCGTCGAGCGCAGGGAGTACAGGCTCGGCGCGCCGGCTACCATACTGTTGCCGATGCCGGTCAGTTGGGTAATGAACGGCGGGATATCCCGGCCGGGGTTGACCAGCGAGTCGAAGGTATCAAGGATGTCGTGGCCGCGAAAGGTAATCGCGCCGATTTCAATGATCGATTCGCGAACAGGATCCAGACCGGTTGTTTCGAGATCTACCGCGACATAGGTGGTGGCCATAGAATCCGATCCTACCCCATTTGTCGCTATAATTCGAGGACATTTTAGCTCAAATGGTCGATTCGATGGCGCGAAATCCTGGCTCGTTCAGGGCAACGTGACGGTCATATCGAAGTTCCAGTTGCAGACGTTGCTCTCGGTAGCCGGATCGGCGCTCTCGGCCTCGACTTCAATGAACACCCCATACACACCAGGGTAAACAATCGGACCACCCGCGCCCCATGTAAATACGCCTTGCTCATCTGACGGCCATACGTTGCAATCCGGCTCGCCCCCGCCGAATATGCAGTATCCGGCAGTCCGTTCTTCCCGAAAGTAGACCTGACCTGAGTCGTTAAAGATCGTGAAGCGGACTCCCACAATGCCGTCACCGTCATTGGTGCCGACGCGATTGTCAAGGGCATAAACGCGGTATAGGAAGTTGGGGTCCTCCTGTACGCGCGTGCTGATGTTGTCGGTTCGCTCGCATTGGCCGCCGGGAATATCGTTGGCGACATTCGGAGGTTGTCGCACGATCGCCGTGGGAGTGGGTGATGGCGTTGCTGACGGGAGAACGTTGGTGGTATCGGGTGGAGCCTGAGTTGGAGTTGGCGCAGTTTCCGTCGCCGGCAGATCATTGGTGGTGTCAGGCGGTTCAGGCGTAGCGACCACACCGGAATCGGCCTGCGCGTCGACGGTTTCGGCGACGGCGATGGCAGCGATCGTCTGGCTGACCGACTCAGCTACAGCATCGTTGCTGCCGCCGGTTGTCGGCGCAGGTTCCGTTGCCGGCAGATCGTTGGTGGTATCGGGCGGTTCAGGCGTAGCGGCCACCCCGGAATCGGTCAGCGCGTCGACGGTTTCGGCGACGGCGATGGCAACGATCGTCTGGCTGACCGACTCAGCAACCGCATCGTTGCTGCCACCGGCTGTCGGCTCAGGTTCAGGAGCAGCACCACCGTTGCAGGCCGAAATCACCAAAGAGAGCAAAATCATGCCAATTAATAAGGTTATTCGCCGGGTCATCATTCACCTCCAGTCGTTTGCTGCAGCGCCTGGATGCGCGGCAGGCATAGTTGGGCTACGATGCGATCAGTAAGGTACACGTCAATCGGAAACTCCTCCCCCAATTGCCGGCAACGATCATAGAACACAAGGGCTTGTTGATAAGCCTCATCAGCGGCCGGATTTTCGGATTGCTCTCGCAAAAATCCCTCCCATTCATAGACCGTCCCCAGCGCCTGGTTAACCTGGGCCATGAGCCGGAAGTCGCGGCTTTCTTCCAGAGGCGCAAGGGCCGACTCCAGTGTGACGATGGCGGCCTCGATAGCCTGCTCGGCCGTCGCCGGATCGCCGTTGCGGTAAGCGGCGTCGCCCAGAATGCGCAAGGAGATACCCTGTCCTAAACGAGCGATGCTGCTGACCGGCAGGCCATAAATCTCGGTCTGTTCCGGTTGGTCGACAACCGGCTGGTAGGTCGCCATCGCCCGGCGGGCATCGACTATTGCCTGGTCAAAAAGCTCCCCGGCGTCACCGTCGAAGTCCGGCGATTTGCCGGTGTTGAGCAACCGCTGGGCGCGAACGGCCTGCACACTCCCCAGGCCGATAATCGCACGGGCATTGGCTGGATTCAATTGCAGGGCGCGCTCAAAAGCTGTCTCGGCTGCCGCTTCGAACTCCAGCGCCTCCTCACTCGCCGTTTTTTGAGCCAGGAACAGATTCTCCTGGCCAATGAAAAAATGGACGACGTCATCATTCGGTATAAAAGTGGCGGCGCGCTCGAACGACGCCAGCGCCTGTTCCGTCTCTCCCAGGAGTTCCTGGCGCAACCCTATCAATAACTGGGCCAGCCCTTTCGCCAGTGGGTCCAACTCCCGCCACACTTCCTCGGCCGGCCGTGTCGGATCAAATACCGGGATGGTCGTACGCATCACGTAATTTCCGAGCAGGTTCGTAAAATCCTGACCGAATTGGGGTGCCAGAAAGAAGCGCAGGTTCTGGCGGGCCAGCGTGGTGGCTGGTTCGACCCGGCCGAAAATAAACACATCGGACTCCAAATCGGTGGCAACTTCCGCCGGCGGCCGCGCCCCCTCCACGTCATCGGCGGCAATACCGATAGTCACGTTGTGTTCGGCGGCCAATTGCGGGCCGTCGTTCCAGATCTCAACCCCGCTGATGTCGCCCAACTCCTGGTGCAGATTTTCGGCCACCCGTTCGGCCAGCCGCCGCCCGCCCTGATGCTGGGCATTGGTCAACCGGCCGGACTCATCCAGCACGGCGAACTCGGCTACGGCGATATTGAAATCGCCCGTCATCTTGTCGGGCACGGGTTCCGGATCAAAAAAGCCCAGGGCATAGAGCACGCCGCCGCCGGTGACGACCAGCAGGGCAAGCAAAGTCACGAGTGACAGTTGGCGGTTGCGCCGGCTGCGGAAGAATTCGGCCAGGGGGCCGGAGCCGATGTTGATCGTCGCGCCGCTGAAATCGCCGGACAGTTGGACGAAGTCGCCATCCTTGCCAACGGCCTTCAACTGCTGGTCAAATAAGGCGGGGTTTTCCCTGGCGGCGGCGCGAATACGTTCCCAAACTTCAACGTTGGGCCGCAAGGCGGCACATTGATCCAGCAACTCATCCAGCCGGCCGTTTTCGACCATATGGCGCATCAGGCCGAAGACACGCCGCGTCTTGGCGACATCACCCAATTCCTCGAAATCGTAACCCAGGCGCAGACATAGGTCCCGAAGCTCATCGAGATTGAAATAATTGACGATGGCCTGTTGTAATTCGACCGGCCAGCTTTTTTGTGCGGTTGAGGATCCCATTATCGCCACTCCACTCCATCATAACACGATGGGGGGCGATATGGCACAAAGCGTTAGGCGTCCGCTTCTTCAATCGCCGTCAGTTCATTAATATACTCATTTTCGATGGGCAGGCGAATGCGGTAGGCGGCCGAGATCATGGCGTGGGCAGCGATCGGCCCGGTGAGCATCAAGAGGGCGATTAACAGGATGGCCCGTCCCCATCCCTGGGGAATGTAGACTGCGGTGGCGACGAGCAGCAACACGACGCCAAAAACGCCTACTTTACCGGTGGCGTGCAAGCGGGCATACACATCAGGCAGGCGAATCATGCCCAAAACACCTAGGAAGGAAAAAGCAGTGCCGATTATCACAGCGATCAGGGCGATAATTTGAAAAAC